>JAKAGN010000455.1 GCA_021815525.1 Deltaproteobacteria bacterium | reverse complement strand
CGGCTCCGAAAGGCCGGGCCCCACGCCCGAGGAGGTGGAGGCGGTCCTTTCCCGCGAAAAAAACGCCCCGGCGAAAGCCCCGGGACACAAGGAAACCCCATGAGAAAAGCGGACAAGGAAGTTCTCCTGCTTTCGGAGCAGGAGGACATCATAAGGCGCAGCCCCTTCATGCGCCTGGCCATGACCGACGAGGGCCGGCCCTACCTGGTGCCGCTCTCCTTCGGATACCGCGAGCGGGCCATCTTCTTCCACAGCGCCCGCGAGGGCCGCAAGATCGACATACTGCGCAATAACCCCCTCGTCTGCTTCGAGATGACAGCCCGGGCCGAGATACTCCCGGGCAAGCCCGCCTGCCGCTTCTCCATCTCCTTCGAAAGCGTCATAGGCGAGGGCCGCGCCCTTTTCGTCACGGACCCGGCCGAAAGGCTCCTGGGCCTTAACTCCATCATGGCCCACTACGGCGAGCCCGGCCCCTGCGAGTACGACGAAAAAAGCCTCGCCCTCACCCAGGTGGTCAAAATCGTTATCGAATCCATGACCGGCAAAAAAAGCCGCGTCTGAACAAAAGAAAAACAAAAGCAACAGCAACAGCGCCTCCGGCGGCCGGGGAGACTACGTCCCCCCGGACCCTCGATAATGGCTACGCGTGCGCGATGCGCACGCTCCGCAGTTTTTATGAGGGCTTCGCATTCGTGCGGCCAACGATTGCTGCGCGGAAGAGTGGAGATCCCCCCCCGCCCGGTGCTGACTGCCCCCGCTCCCACCGCCGACTGCCCACTGCCTTGACAGATTCATCCGCCAAGTGCATATTTAAAGTGTGCAGTTCACCGAAAGGAGGCCGCCATGATCGTGACAATGGTGGAGCTTAGGCGCAGGATGGGCGAGGTCATGCGGGCCATCGAACGCAACGAGACCGTGACCGTGACCCGCAGGGGAAAGCCCAAGGCCGTGATTTCGCCCGTAAACAGCAGGACCGGGGAGGCCGCGCGCGGGGAAAGCGAGCTGGAGGCAATGATGAAGCACCCCGCCTTCGGCATGTGGAAGGACAGGGAGGACATGGCGGACGTGGAGGCCTACGTACGGAGCATCCGCAAGGGGCGCTACGATGATCTTTGATTCCGACGTCCTCATCTGGTTCTTCCGGGGAAATAAAGAGGCCGCGCGGGCGGTGGAGGAGGACGGCGGGCGGGCGCTTTCGGTGGTGAGCTACATGGAGGTCATGCGTGGGGTCCTGAACAAGCGGGAGGCGAAAACCATACGGGACCTCCTGGGCCGCTTCGCCTTCGAAATCCTGCCCTTGTCGGAGCCCATCGGCGCGCGGGCGGCCCTCTATGTCGAGGAGTTCGCCTTAAAAACCGGGCTCTCGGTGGCGGACGCCCTTATCGCGGCCACGGCGGCCGAGCGCGGCGAGGTTCTCTCCACCGCCAACTCCAAGCATTTCAAGATGATACCGGGCCTGACCATCTCCGTTTTCCGCCCCTGAACGGCTTTCCAAAAACGCGAACTGCTGCGTTGCGCTTCAAAGCCGATTCCGCCACGTATATTTATACGCTTGCTCATTGGCTTTTCGCGTTCCTTGCATTTCATCGTTTTTGGCAAGCCTTTGTAACAGGTCGTTCCAATTGCCGGAAAATCACGCCCCTTTTGCGCCGAAGAGCCCCGCTTCCCGGTAGACCGCCTCCAGGTCCCCCGCGAGCCTTTGGTTGTCGAAGCGCTCGCGTACCAGCTTTTGTCCGTTTTCGATGACCCGCGAGCGAAGGGACGAGTCCGAAAGAAGCCGCCGCATGGCCCCGGCAAGGGCGGCGGGGTCCCGGGGCGGAACCAGAAGCCCGGTCTCGCCGTCCCGGAGAAGCTCGGGTAGGGCCGAAACCCGGGTCCCCACGCTGGGAAGGCCCATGGCAAGGGCCTCGAAGAAGACGTTGGGGATGCCGTCCCGGTCGCCGTTTGCCGCTATCTCGCAGCCCAGGACGAAGAGGTCGGCGGCGCGGTAATAGCCAAGCACCTTCTCGTGGGGCAGCGTCCCCAGGATGAGGCAGCGCTCCGAAAGCCCCAGGTCACGGATCAGGGCCTCGATGTTTTCCCGCTCCTCGCCGCTTCCGATGAGGCGGTGGGTGAAGTCCACGCCGCCATCGGCCAAAATCTTCAGGGCCCGGTAAACGGTGGGAAGCCCCTTTTTGGGCGAGAGCCGCGAGACCGTCAGCAATTGATAAGGCGCGGCCGGGGGCCTTTCCCCGCGGCCCGAGAAAAGATGAGTGTCGATGCCGTGGTAAACCCGGCGGACGGGCGTGGACAGTCCCTCCGCGATGTCCGAGAGCACGATCCGGTTGTACTCGGTGCAGGTTACCACCAGGCGCGCGGCCGCGATCTTCTCCCGTAGCGACCCGCGGTCCTGGGTGTAGATGTCCTTGGCGTGGGCGAAAAAGGAGAAGGGAAGGCCGGAGAGGACCGATGAAAAATGCGCCACGGAGGCGGGCGAGTGGGCGAAGTGGGCGTGGAAATGCCCCACGCCGCTTTCCGGCAGGAAGCGGGTCCTTATAACCGACGCCTGCAACAGGTGCTTCAGCGTGGCGGCCTTGCGGGTCGCGGCGTAGCGCCTTGCCGCCAGCGCCGCCCCCCGCCGGAGCGCCGCCGGGTCCTGCCGCCAGAGGCTCCCCGCGGCCTTCAGAAAGACCGGAAGCCCCGAAAGCAGCCCCTCCGGCAGGTAGTCCACCTTCGCCCTGATCTTCTTCACGCTCTCGTGGGTGAAGGCCTCCCTCGGCTGCCGCATTGAAAAGATGCGGATTCTATGCCCCCGCTCCTCCATCAGCCTTATTTCATTGGAAATAAAGGTTTCAGAGATGCGCGGGTAGCCCTTCAAGATCATCCCCAGAACGTGCTCGGTCATATGTATTTTCCCGCCCCCGGCAACGGGTTGCCGGATAGCTTCGCGCGGCCCGACAAATTGCCGCCGTCCGCTTCCATACAAAAATAAGGAATGAAATCAATTTGTTGGGCCTTATTCCTCAG
>JAKAGN010000454.1 GCA_021815525.1 Deltaproteobacteria bacterium | reverse complement strand
CGGTAAGATAGGGGTCCCCCGTGAAATTTTCTCCTATCATTTTTCCCGAGACCGCATCCATCCGGGACCACGCCACCTTGCCGGCGCCTGCGAGGTCCCGGTACAATTCGTCCCTCGCCCCGTCAATGTCCGGGCTCATCTTGTGGGTGAAAAGCCACTTCACGCCCCGGTCCAGGGACACCGTTCCCACATAGACCAAGCTTCCCGAACCGAACTCGAAGGGTGTTTTCCATACCCGCGCCCTGTACCGTTCCCGCGCGCTGTTTTCTCTGGTGGGCTTTTCAAACTCGAAGGCACTGACCCTTGAATCCCAGAAGGAAGGCGAGACGGGTGCTCTTGGGTACGGCTTGTTATAATGCATGGCCGTGAACATTTTTACGAGCGATGCCGTGGTTGGGCGGTCCGCCGCGAGCCATCCCGCGCTGGAAAAAACTTCCCTAAGCGCCTCATCGTCCCGGGCCGCCATCACGAACCCTATGGGAAGGTCCGGCTCGCCGCTTATCGTCTCGCTGTATCTTAAGCCTGCCTTGTCGAAGACATGCGCCAATTCCTGAAGGCGGATACCGGCCGGGGACGGATGCACAACAAGGGGAGGCCGGTAGAAGAAAGCGAAGCAAACATAAAAAACAACGGCTGCGGCAGCGAGTCCTAGCCCCGCCGGTATTCCCCGCCGGGCTAAGGATGTGTCGCCCAGGCGCCCGGAATTTTGATGAAAGAACTCCCTGGCCCCTATGCCGGCGGCAAGGCCAAGCGCGCCGATCAGGTAACCGCCCCAGACGTCGCTCAGATAGTGCTCTCCCAGGTACAGGCGCGAGAAGCCGATGAGAAGCGCCACGGCCGCGCCTGCCGCCAGATGGTTGGCGCGGGTCTTCCATGTACCGGCCTGGCGGGCTAGCATGTAGGCGAAAAATCCGTAAAATCCCACCGCCACCGTGGAGTGCCCGCTGGGAAAGGAATAGGAGCGTTCCAGGATGAGCATGACATCGGGGCGAGGCCTGTGAAAAACGATCTTAGCGGTTGAAGTCAGCGCTTCGCTCAGGAAAAGAGACAGAAGAAGCCCGGCGATGTAACTGCGCTTTCCCATGATCCACAAGGCCGCGCAGGCGGCCGCGACGAAGGCCGTCACCACCTGCCATTTGCCGAGAAGCGTGACGGCCTCGAAGAAACGGGTAAGTCCCGGGGTCCGGAAAATCGCCAGCAGGTGCGCCGTGCGGATGTCCGCATAAACGATGGGATCGGATGCTACGAGGTCTTCGACCACACCCGCCAAAAGTAGAACCAGGAAAAGGACCGCCAGCGAAAGGATGGTGTAAGGGAGGCCGGTCAGCCTGCTTTGGTCCAGCCTCTTGGCCAGGAATCGGAAGAAAGCGGGATGCGCCTTTACCAGTTTCCCCACTTCCGGGTTTTCCTGAACCGCCGTCCTTACCGATGTCAGGACCGACGCCATGAAATCGAAAACCGCCTGTCCTTTTACTACTATCCATCGCCGGAAAAAGGACAGGAGAATGATTGCGACAAGCAGGATGAGCATGAAAAAACCGATGCGGGAAATCCACAGCCCGGCCAGTTGCAGGGACCTTCCCACAAAAAAACCCGTCAGGAGAAACTCCAGGCTCCATCCCACCGCGCCCAGGACGTTCCACACGAGAAACCGGGTCCGGCTCATGCGGACGAGCCCGGCGACGAGCGGCACGATTTCCTTCGCCCCGGGAATAAAGCGCCCCAGGAAAACGCTCTTGCCGCCGTGGCGCTCGAAGAGGCTCCGGGCTTTCACGAAATGCTCATGGCGTAAAAACCATATCCCCTCCCGGTACCAACGCTCGCCATAAATTTTACCGAGAACGTAGTTTACATTGTCGCCCATCACAGCGCCGATGGAGGCGAACCAGACCAGGTCGCCTATGTCCATGGCTCCCTGGGCCGCCAAAAAACCCATGAGAAGCACTATGGTGGAGCCGGGCAGAAGCAGGCCGACGCCCACCACCGTCTCCAGAAAAGCGGCGGCAAAGGCCGCCCAGTACCCCAGCATGTGGAAATGCTCCACCGCGGGCAGTAGCGAGGAAAGCATACCGGCGATGGAAAAGGATGAGGGCGGCATAAGAGCTATCCTCTTTGATCCCGAGGTCTTGTTTGCAGCATCGGGCCGGCTGTTCCGTCATAGCGTGGCGTGTGGCAGCACCACATGCACCCTTGTCCATTCCCCCGGCTTGCTTTCAATCCAGATGCGCCCGCCGTGAAGCGAGACGATCTGCCTAGCGATGGCAAGGCCGAGACCCGCCCCACCGTATTGCACCGAGCGGGATTTTTCCACGCGGTGAAACTGGTCGAACACTTTTTCCAATTCATCGGCCGGAATCCCCGGCCCGGTGTTGAAGACGGCTATCTGAACCGCGCCGCTTTCCATACCTGCCACGATTTCTATTTCGCCTTTTTCGTTGTTGTATTTCACCGCGTTATCAATAAGGTTTATCAGCAATCTTCGTATCTTGTTCTTGTCCCCGGCAAGCATCAGGTTTTTGGGGGAATTAAGTCGCACCATCATGTTGTTGGCCCTGAAAACAACCGAAAAGTCCTCCAGGAGACCTTCCATCAACTGCGTAAGGTGAAAAAGCTCTATCTCCAGAAATGGTGCAAGCTCCAGGGCGGAAAGCTCCAGCAGCGCCTTGGAAAGCCGCTCCATTCGCAGGGCGTTTCCACCCTGCTGCATAAGCTCCCGCCTAAAGGCTTCGGGCAGGTCCAGCCTCTGGGCCGATTCCTCGAAAAAAAGCCGGAGCATTGCCGAGGGGCTTTTCAATTCGTGGGATGCGCTGGCGAGAAACTCCTTCTGCGTGCTGAAGGAGAGCTGGAGCCGGTCGAACATGCGGTTCAGCGACTCGGAAAGCTCATAGATTTCGTCCCTGCTTTTTCCAAGCGGGATTCTTTTTTCGAGGGTCTTTTCGTTGATTTCCCTGGAAAGACTGTTGATTTTGGAAATAGGCCGGACGATTCTTCCGGCCAGGACATAACTC
>JAKAGN010000453.1 GCA_021815525.1 Deltaproteobacteria bacterium | reverse complement strand
CCTCGACAACGTCATCTGCACGCCCCACCTGGGCGCCTCCACCTTCGAGGCCCAGACCAACGTGGCCGTGGCGGTGGCCGAGCAGATCGCGGCCTTCCTCACCACCGGCACCATCCTGAACGCCGTGAACGCCCCCTCGGTCTCGGGCGAGCTTCTGGCCCAGATCGGGCCGCTCCTTACCCTTGGCGACCGCATGGGCTGCCTCGCGGGGAACCTGGCCTTCAGCGGCGGCCACGCCGGGGCCGGGGAAGCCTGCGCGGCCGGCGCCAAGGCCGCGGCGGGCCACGAGGTGGTCATCGAGTACTCGGGCGATTTCAAGGGCGTTAACCTTTCGCCCGTCACCACCGCCATAGTGAAGGGCCTTCTGGCGGTCATCGTGAAGGACGACGTCAACTTCGTGAACGCCGGCATCATGGCCAAGGACCGGGGCATCACGGTTACGGAAAAGGCCCTTCCCGAGAGCCTGGACTACATCCAGATGATCACCCTCAAGGTGGACGGCAAGAACTGCTCCCACGTGGTTTCCGGCACCATCTTCGGCAAGGCCGAGGCAAGGATCGTTCGTATCGACGACTTCCGCCTGGAGATGATCCCCCACGGGCACATCCTTCTGATCCAGAACCAGGACAAGCCCGGCGCCATAGGCGCCATCGGCTCCACCCTGGGCGCGGCGGGCTTGAACATCGCCCGTATGCAGGTGGGCCAGGACAAGACTGGCCAAAGGAACGTCATCGTGATGGAGACCGACACGGCCGTTAGCGACCAGGTGGCGGCCAAGCTCAAAGGGCTGGACGTGGTGAAGTCGGTGCTTTCCGTGGAGCTGTAAGCGTTTGATCCCGGGCCGCCGGGGGCCTTCCTCCGGCGGCGACGGTTTTTTTAGAGCCGCTTAGGGGCTGTTTCCAAAAAAATTTTTGCATTTGCTTGCGTCTTCATCCCGGCCAGCTTTGTTGCGCTCCTTGCCGGCCGGGCGAATTCGCAAGCTCGGTGCGACAAACTTTTTTCGGAAACAGCCCCTAAAATTCCATTCGGTCTGATCGTTCCCCGGGGCCGCCCGGTTCGCGGGCGGCAAGGCATTTCAAGGAGGTCCGCATGGAAGACAAGAAGGGTTTCACCGTAGTTGACAGGCGCATGGGCGCCGAGCCCGAGCCCGCCCCGGAACCCGAGGCCCCCAAGTCCGAGGCGCGGCCGGAGCCCGAGCCGCCGAAATCCGAGGAGCGGGCGGAGCCCCGGGGGCCGCTTCCGGCGGTGGATTTCGCAACTTTCGTCCTTTCGATTTCGACCCACATCCCGGTATACCTGGGGGAGATGGCGGATCCTTACTCCGGCAAGACGGATAAGGACCTGCCGCTGGCCCAGCACCTCATCGACACCCTGGCCATGCTGGAGGAAAAAACCCGCGGAAACCTCTCCAAGACGGAAGAAAATCTCATAAACGGTCTTCTTTACGACTTTCGGGTTCGATTCGTGAAGGCCGTCCAGTAAACCGAAAGGATGCGCGGCCGGAGGGCGGGCAAAAGTCCCCGCCGGCCGCGTTTTCCCTCCCCCGGCTCATCCCCTGCCGCTTTGCGGCCACCCGGCCGCGCAAACCCAAGACGGAGGACTCCCCCATGAATTCCACCCCTTCCCGTTTCCCCCTTTTCCGGGTCGGCGTCTTTCTCCTGCTCGCCGCCCTCGTGACCGTTTCCGTGACGGCCGGGACCCCAGCGCCCCAGCTCCCCTCCTTCAGCTCCCTCGCCGAAAAGGCGGGGCCGGCCGTGGTGAACATCTCCACGGAAAAAACCGCCTCGGTGGGGGGCGGCTTCTTCACCCCCTTCGGCGGGCCGGGGGATGATTTCCAGGACTTCTTCGGCCGCTTCTTCGGGGGCGGGGGCCAGGGCGCGCCCCGGGAGTTCAAGCAGCAGTCCCTGGGCACCGGCTTCGTCATCGACAAGGACGGCCTCATCGTCACCAACAGCCACGTGGTGGAAAAGGCCGACTCCATCACCGTCACCATGAGCGACGGCAAGAAGTACGAGGCCAAGGTGGTGGGCCGCGACGGCAAGACCGACATCGCCCTCCTGAGGATCGAGGGCGCCAAGGGCCTGCCCGTGCTGCCCCTGGGCGACTCCGACGCCCTCAAGGTGGGCGAGTGGGTGGTGGCCATAGGCAATCCCTTCGGCCTGGACCACACCGTGACGGCGGGCATCGTCTCCGCCAAGGGCCGGGCCATCGGCGCGGGCCCCTACGACGACTTCATCCAGACCGACGCCTCCATAAACCCCGGCAACTCCGGCGGGCCCCTCCTGGACCTCGCCGGCCGCGCCGTGGGCATGAACACGGCCATCGTGGCCCACGGCCAGGGCATCGGCTTCGCCATCCCCATAAACCTCGTCAAACGCATCGTGGCGGACCTGAAGAAGTCCGGCGAGGTCACCCGCGGCTGGCTGGGCGTGAGCATCCAGGACCTTGACGATAAGACCGCCGAGTACTACGGCGTGCCCGGGAAAAAGGGCATCCTGGTGAGCGCCGTGGTGCCGGGCGACCCGGCCGACAAGGCGGGCATACTGGCCGGCGACGTCATCACCGCCTACAACGGCAAGGCCGTCTCCGAGACCCGCGACATCTCGCGCCTGGTGGCCGAAACCCCCGTGGGCCAGAAGGCCGTCCTGACCGTGTGGCGCAAGGGCGAGGAAAAGAAGCTCTCCGTGGAGGTCGGCCGCATGGAGGACGACGAGGACAAGACCGCCAGCCGCGGCAAGCCCCACGCCGCGCCCCAGGAGGGCGAGGAGGACACCCTGGGCTGGAGCCTCTCGGACATCACCCCGAAGCTCGCCCGCAGGCTCGAGATCGAGGACACCAAGGGCGCCCTGGTGCTGGCCGTGAAACGCGGCGGCAAGGCCGAAAAGGCCGGGCTCGAACCCGGCGACATCATCCGGGAGGTCAACAAGAAGCCGGTGGCCTCGGCCTCCGAGGTCCGGGCCGCCGTGGAGGGCCTGAAGAAGGGCGAGACCGCGTGGCTCCTCGTCACCA
>JAKAGN010000452.1 GCA_021815525.1 Deltaproteobacteria bacterium | reverse complement strand
TGTTGGTGGCGATCATGTGCCGGGCCTCGGCCATGAAGGAGTTGTAGCGTTTTTTAAGCTCGTAGAAGCCGTGCCACCAGGAGTAGTCGGGGGCCATCATGGCGGCTCCCATGCGGGCGCGGCGGCCCTCGTGGTGCCACAGCTCGTAGAACTCCACCTCCATTGCCTCGTCGAAGTAGCGGGTCTTGTCCAGGAGGCCCTTGGCGTAGAGCGTATCCATCATGGCCTTGGCCGGGGTGTAATAGGCGGTTTCGTACTCGGAGACCACGGCGTCCAGCTTCACGTAGTGGTCGTCGGTCCAGGCCTGGGAGTGGCACTGTAGGCACACGGACTTCATCTTGGCGCGTTCGGCCTGCCAGTCGGTCTTGGCGGGGAAGGCGGCGAAGTCCTGGGGATGGACGCTCTTGGGGGCCTGCAACTCCCAGGAGAGGCGCTCGGTGACGTCGTGGGATGTCGCGGCGCCGCCCGCGCCGGACATGTGGCACACGGCGCAGGTGGGGGCGCGGTAGTCCACCCCGGGCGACCAGGCGCCGGGCGCGGCGTCCCAGTTGTACTTCTCGCCGAAGGCGGCGGTGATGTCGCCGTGCTTACTTTCGGCGTATATCTCCATCTGGGGATGGTCGGGACCCAGGTGGCACTGGCCGCAGGCCCCGGGCTTACGGGCCTCCATCACCGAGAAGCGGTGCCGGGTGTGGCAGGAGGTGCAGGAGCCCAGGCTGCCGTCCAGGTTCACGCGGCCCACGCCCACGTTGGGCCAGGTCTTGGGGTCGAGCCTGCCGTTTTCCGACTTCAAGACGGTGCCGTGGCAGTGGTAGCAGCCCGCGGCGCGCTCGGTCTCGGAGTTCATGCCGTCCTGGAGCCACTTGTCGATCTTCCAGATGACCTCCAGGGTATGGGCGTGCTTGCTGCGGCCGTACTGGATGACCTCGTCGGGGTGGCAGCGGCTGCAGTCCTTGGGGGTGACCACCGCGGAGACGGGCGTCTTGTACTCGGCCGCGGCCCAGAGGCTGTCGCCGCGGCGGTACTGCTTCTCGTGATCGGTCGCCACGTCCGGGTCTCCGGCCTCGGCCTGGTGGCAATCGAGGCAGGTTACGCCCGCCGAGGCGTGGCGGCTTGCGGCCCAGTCGGCGAAGACGCCCGGCTGCTCGCGCTTGTGGCACTCGATGCAGGCCTGGGCCTGCTTCGACATGGACCGCTCGATGCGGAAGGCCTTGACCTTGGGGGTGTTGGGGGCGGAGGGCCCGCCCTCCGGCCCGGCGAAGGCGAAAAGCCCCGCGAAGCCCAGGATCAGGGCCGCCATGAGCGCCACCTTGCGCCGGGGCGCGGCGGAGAACGGCAGGCTCCGGCGGGACGCCGCGTTCCGGTCCGGGCTAGTTCCGTCCGGTCCGTTTCCTTCGGAAAATTGGGTGGGGGGCGTCATGGGGACTCCTTCCTCTTGGGGGAGAGGTCAAGGCCCGGGGCCCGGTAGGGGGCCTCGTGGGACCTGTACATGTAGCGGTCGCGCGGGACGTGCACCAGGTTCCTGTGGCAGTCCACGCATTTCTTCTCGTAGCCGGGCCGGGGGTAGAGCACGCTCCTGTGCGCCAGTAGCGCGCCCCTTTTATCGGGAATGGCCAATAGGTTCCGGTGGCACTTCTGGCACTGGGCGTTTCTGAAGGAGGCGTAGGCCTTGGCGCGCTCAAAGGCGCGGTCGTAATGTTTGCCCATGATGTGAGCCGAGATGTCCTTCATGCCGTGAAGGGTCTTCATGAAGAAGAAGTTTACGGTGTCCTGGGGCGCGGGCAGGTGGCAGTCCATGCAGTCGGCCACGAAGCCGTGCCCGTTGTTGACGTGGGTGGAGGTCAGCCAGTCCTCGTAGGCGGGGCGGTTCTCGTGGCAGCTTGCGCAGAAGGCCGGCGTGGAGGTGCGCACCATGGTGTAGTAGGTGAGGGAAAATAGGGGAAAGGATGCAAGAAGGCCCACCGCGATCCACAACGCCTGCTTCCAGTAACGTTTCATGGGCGCCCCGTCGAGGGAGATGCAATGGCTTTTCGTGTGGCTTGATTTCTTGATATGAAATTGGAAGCGCTTTTGTCAAGAAAGCATTGAAGGCCGGGACGCCCCCGGGAGCAGGGTTTGCCGCCTCCCTTGCCCTCTCCGGCCCTCCGTGGTATATTGTAAAAATCAATGCAAACCGGCCTCACCCCAAAAAACCATCAATCGACGGACGGGAGGCTCATCATGGCGGAACCCACGTTGCTGGACCGGACCTACCGCTTCATCATGGAGCGGATGGTGGAAACCGGGCAGGCGCCCCATTACACGGACCTGGCCAAGGGACTCGGCGTGACGCCGGAGGAGGGCCGCAAGGCCCTGCGCAAGCTCTTCGGGACGCCCGGCTTCGCGGGCTGGCTTTATCCCAAGACGGACGCCGTGGTCTCCTTCGCGCCCTTCAACAACCTGCCCACCCATTACCGCATCACCATAGACGGGCAGCAGAAATGGTTCGGCCAGTGAGCGTTCGAATCGCTGGCGGTCAGCTGGCTATTTCCCGGAAAGACGGTGCGGATAGATTCGGTGTGCCTGGATTGCGGCGAGCCCGTGACGGTAAGCGTCAAGGACGGTAAGATCGAGTCCCGCGAGCCCGAAGGGATCATCGGCCACGTCTCGGTCCCCATCGGGCGATGGGTCTTCAACGTGCCCTACTCCTGAAGCACCATGAACTTCTTCCGGTCGGAAGAACACCTCCGCAACTGGCAGGGCTTTTCGGAGAGAAAAAAAGAAGGGATCATCTCCCTTGATAGCCTCATGCAGCTCTTTTCGGGCCCCTACTTCCAAAGACGCCTGGACCCGGACTACTTCTCCCATTACGGCCAGTACCTCACCGACATGATAGCCGTCCTCGACCGCCTGGAAAACGCCGGAGCCTTCTGGCGCATGGGCCCCCTCGAAAAAGCGGGCTTCTCCCTCGGGCGGAAGCTGGGCGTCCTTTAAAAGTGCGGGGGGAGGGGGAGGAGGAACCCTTTTCTGC
>JAKAGN010000451.1 GCA_021815525.1 Deltaproteobacteria bacterium | reverse complement strand
CCTCCCCCACACCCCCTCCCCCCTCTCCCAAAGTCCCGGGGGCGCAAACCGCCCCCGGACCCCCGATATGCACGGGGCGCGTTGCGCAGCAACGCGCCCCGCAGTTTTCCAGGGCTTCGCATCTTTCCGGTCAAGACTGGAAGGTTGGGAAAAAGGACTCCGTGTGGATCGGCCAAGGTCGGGATGGCATATTTTTTAAATCTTTTCGCCCCCTTCGGCTTAAGGCTCGCGGCGAGGCTCCTTTTCCTTTTGCAAAAAATCGCATTTCCATGTATAGGAAAAAGGTGATGTGCTCGGGGAAAATTGCGATAACCCTTTGAAATAATAAGAATTGCGGAGAAGAGCCCATGAGCAGGGACAAGCTGCGCCTACTACTCAAAAAACCGCCGGCATTGAAGGACACGCCGCTCGCCGCGCCCTACTTCCGGCTTCTTTCCGAGGGCGTGTGGCCCTTTTCGTCGGGCCTTCTGGACGACCCCGACCATTACACCCTGGCGTCCCTCCTCCTGGCGCTCCTGGTGCCCGTGGGCTTCCGCATCCATCCGATAGCCGGGGCCTTCTTCATGCTCCTTTCGGGCGTCGCGGACTCCCTAAGCGACGTGGCGGCGGAAAAGACCGGCCGGAACACGCCCCTCGCGGCCTTCCTGAACTCCATGATGGACCGCGTCCGGGACTTCCTCTTCCTCTTCGGCTTCTGGGTGCTCTTTTTCGCGGAGGAGGACCCCCTGCCCGCGGCTGGCCTGGTGTTCGCAAGCTATCTCCTGCTCGTCCTCTTCAACTTCGCCCGCACCCGCGCCGAAGGCCTTGGCGTGACCTGCACCGAGGGGCTCATGGAGCGGGGCTTCCGCACCCTCTACCTCATCGTCTGGGCGGTTTTCCTGGGCCTTTTCGCCTCAGCCCGCGCAAACGTCCTTTGGGGCGGCTTCATCCTCTTCGATCTGTTGCTCATGGCGGCTTTGGTGCAGCGGCTGGTGGAGATACAGGGCAGCCTCATGGGCCGCGCTGGCAAGGGCTGATTCCCCGAATCATCCGCGCAAGTCTCCACGGAGCGGACAGGAACACCGAAGGCCGCCTTTCGACAACGGAAAGTGTTTTGGAAAGAAAGAGAGGGAGGAACCTTTTATCCATGAAAGGTTTTCCCGCCCTTTCCCGCAACACCTTTCCTCGCTTTCACAATGGAAGGTCGCCATCATGAAGATACTCATCACGGGCGGGGCGGGGTTCGTGGGAACGCATCTTTCGAGGCGCTTCCTCGAAGCCGGCCACGAGGTGGCGGCGGTGGACCGCGCGCCCGGCGGGGCTATCGCCCACCCGCTCTACTCCTACACATCGGCCGACACCACGTCGAAAGGTCCCTGGCAGGAGCTGGTTGCCGGCGCTGACGCCGTGGTGAACCTGGCGGGGGCCAGCATTTTCAGGCGCTGGAACGAGGCTTACAAGCGGGCCATTTACGAGTCGCGGGTGAAAACCACGCGGAACGCGGCCTCCGCGCTTTCCCGCGGCGCGGTGCTTTTGAGCACCTCGGCGGCCGGTTACTACGGGTTCCGGGGCGACGAGGCGCTCTCCGAGGACGCGGCCCCCGGCAGCGACTTCCTGGCCCTGGTGTGCGTGGCCTGGGAGCGGGAGGCGCTTGCGGCGCGGGAGCGCGGCGCGAGGGTGGTGATCTCCCGCTTCGGGGTGGTCCTTGGAAAGGGCGGCGGGGCACTGGACCAGATGGCGAAAACCTTCCGGCTCGGCATCGGCGGGCCTCTCGGGAGCGGCCGCCAGTGGTTTTCGTGGATTCACATCGAGGACCTGTTCCGGGCCGCGCAGCTTTGCCTGGAAAACCCGGATGTTTCGGGCCCCGTAAACTTCATGGCCCCGAACCCGGTCCGGAACCGCGACATGGCGCGCGCCCTGGGGCGGGTCCTGGGCCGCCCCGCCGTCCTGCCCGCGCCCGGCCTCGCCGTCCGGCTTCTCCTGGGCGAGTTCGGCGACGCCCTCCTCCACGGCCAGAGGGGGATTCCGGCGAAGCTTGCATCCTTGGGCTTCGAGTTCCTCCATCCCGAGATCGAAGGGGCCATGCGGGAGGTGCTCCGCCCATGAGCCCGGAACGCCCGCCCGTGACCGACGCGCAGTCCCTGGCCGCCGCGCTCCCGGTGGACGAGGAGGCCGCGGCCCGGGTCGCCAGGCGCTATCCCCTGCGTATCCCGGCCCATTTCCTCTCCCTCATCCGAAAACCCCAGGACCCCCTCTGGCGGCAGGCCGTGCCCTCACTGGAGGAGCTTTCAGCCTGGGACGCGCCCGACCCCCTGGGGGAGGAGGCCCAGTCGCCCACCCCGGGCCTCGTGCACCGCTACCCGGACAGGGCCCTGTTCCTTGTGGAAAGCCGCTGCGCCCTGTACTGCCGCCACTGCATGAGGAAGCGCCGCACCGGCGAGGCCCGGGCCGTCTCGCCCGGGGCGCTGGCCGCGGGCCTCGACTACATCCGCCGCACGCCGGCCCTCCGGGAGGTGGTGCTTTCGGGCGGCGACCCCCTCATGATGAACGAGGAGGCCCTGGTAAGCCTCCTGGCGCGCCTCAAGGCCATACGCCACGTGGAGGTCCTGCGCATCCACACCCGCGTGCCGGGTGCCGACCCCGACCGGGTGACCGAGCGCCTGGCGTCCGAGCTTGCCCGCTTCGCCCCGCTTTTCGTGAACATACAGTTCAACCACCCGGCAGAGCTTACCGAAAAGGCGCGCCTGGCCTGCCGGAGGCTCCTTTCCGCCGGGATACCCCTAGGGTCCCAAAGCGTTCTCCTTTCGGGCGTCAACGACGACGCCCAGATACTGGCCCGCCTCTTCCTTGGCCTCCTGTCCATGGGCGTGCGGCCCTACGCCCTCCACCACCCGGACCCAGTGGCCGGCACACGGCACTTCTCCGTGCCCCTCGAACGCGGCCTCGCACTCGTCTCCTCCCTGCGCGGCCGCATCTCGGGCATGGCCGTCCCCCACTACCTCCTGGACCTCCCGGGCGGCGGCGGCAAAACGGCGCTACTGC
>JAKAGN010000450.1 GCA_021815525.1 Deltaproteobacteria bacterium | reverse complement strand
CACGCAGCGGCCGTCCTCGTTGGGGGCGTTTTCCGGGATCACCCTTATGGTGACGGTGAGGTCCTCCTTGATCTTCGCCTCGCATTCCGGGTTGCCGCACCAGTGGGAGAGGGCGAAGCCGCCGTGGATCTCGGGTTTCTCGGCGTTTTCGGGGGTGAAGTACTCGTAGAACTCCACCCGGTCGTTCATGGCGTTGGTGTGCTCATCGCGGAAGCTCCGGGCGCGGGCGAGGAGGCCCGCCTGGATTTCGTCCAGGACCTTGGGAAGGGTGGCCGCGAACTCGGCGCGGGGGACGGAGGCCTTCTTGTGGCCGGGGGTGTCGCGGCGTCCGGCGAACACGGCGTTTTCGGCCATGTCGCGAGGGCCGACCTCGATCCGCAGCGGCACGCCCTTCTTGATCCAGTCCCAGGCGCGGCCGCCGGAGTCCCGGGCGTCCATCTCCACCGCTATTTTGCGGCCGGAGTAGTCGATGGAGGAAAGCTCGCGGGCGAGGCTTTGGGCGTAGTCCATGACCTGGGGGGCCGTGGCCGGGTCCTTCATTATTGGCATGATGGCCACGTGGGCAGGGGCCACCCTGGGCGGCAGGACCAGGCCGTCGTCGTCGGAGTGGGTCATGATGAGGCCGCCCACGAGGCGGGTGGAGACGCCCCAGGATGTGGTGCGGGCGAACTCCTCGCGGCCCTCGCTGTTCTGGAAGCGTATGTTCGAGGCCCTGGCGAAGTTTTCCCCCAGGTAGTGGCTGGTGCCGGCCTGGAGGGCCTTCCTATCCTGCATCATGGCCTCGATGCAGTGGGTGGCGACGGCCCCGGGGAAGCGCTCGGCAGGGGTCTTCTCGCCGCGGATCACGGGGATGGCGAGGTAATTTTCCACGAAGTCGGAGTAGACGGAAAGCATCTGAAGGGTTCGCTCGCGGGCCTCTTCCTCGGTGGCGTGGGCCGTGTGGCCCTCCTGCCATAAAAACTCGCTGGTCCGCAGGAATATGCGCGTGCGCATCTCCCAGCGCACCACGTTGGCCCACTGGTTGACGAGAACCGGCAGGTCGCGCCAGCTTCCAACCCAGCGGGAGAAGGCCTCGCCGATGATGGTCTCGGAGGTGGGGCGCACCACCAGGGGCTCGGTGAGGGGCCCGGCCGGGACGAGAGCTCCGTCCGGGCCCTTTTCCAGGCGGTGGTGGGTCACCACGGCGCATTCCTTGGCGAAGCCCTCCACGTGGGCGGCCTCCTGCTCCAGGAAGCGCAGGGGGATGAAGAGCGGAAAGTAGGCGTTCTTGACCCCCGTGGCCTTGAACTTGTCGTCCAGCACCCGTACCATGTTCTCCCAGAGGCTGTAGCCCCAGGGTTTGACTATCATGCAGCCCCGCACGGGCGAGTTTTCAGCGAGGTCGGCGGCCCGGACCACCTCCTGGTACCACTGGGCGTAGTCCTCGTTTCGCGTCGGGGAAATAGCGGTTTTCGCGGCCTTGGCCATTTATTTCACTTCCTTTCTACCGCCTGGCGAAAAACGCGATCTACCGTGTCACGCGGTTAAGCCAATTCCGCCACGTATATACAATACGCTTGCTCATTGGCTTTTCGCGTTCCTTGTAGCTCATCGTTTTTCGACAGGCTTAATTTTTAGCCTTTTTTAAGAGGTTCTTATGTATTCCCGCTCCAGGGCCTCGATTTCGGCCATGAGCCTGTCGTAAAGTTCGCTCTCGGCGAATTTCGCCACCACATTACCACGCTTGAAGAGAATTCCCGTGCCTCGCCCGCCCGCGACGCCCAGGTCCGCTTCGCGGGCCTCGCCGGGGCCGTTCACCACGCAGCCCATGACGGCGATGGTCAAGGGCGCGGTCATGTTGCGGACCGCCTCCTCCACCTTGAGCGCCAGGCCCGCGGCGTCCATCTCGGTGCGGCCGCAGGTGGGGCAGGCTATGATGTCCGGGCCCCGGCGCCGGATCCCGAGGGCCCGCAGGATGGTGTAGGCGGTCCTGACCTCCGGGATGGGATCGCCCGAAAGCGAGACCCGCACGGTGTCGCCCATGCCCTCGAAGAATAAAATTCCCAGCCCCACCGCGCTTTTCACGGCCCCGGTCACGGGGGTGCCGGCTTCCGTCAAGCCCACGTGGAAGGGAAGGTCGGTCCTTTGCGCCAGGAGCCGGTGGGCCTCGATGGTTTTCAGCACGCCCGAGGCCTTCAAGGACACCTTCATGTTGTGGAAATCCAAGGACCTTATGAAATCGATGTGGCCCAAGGCGCTTTCCACCATCGCCCCGGCCGTGGGCCCGCCGAATTTTTCGACGAGCCCCTTTTCGAGGCTTCCGGCGTTCACCCCCACCCTTATGCAAAGGCCCCGGTCCTTGGCGGCGGCCACCACCTCCCGCACTTTGGCCCGGCTTCCGATGTTTCCGGGGTTTATGCGAAGCCCGGCCGCGCCGTTTTCGGCCGCCATGATGGCCAGGCGGTGGTCGAAGTGGATGTCGGCGATGATGGGCACCGGGGAGCCCGCGCAGATCTCCGCAAGGGCCGCGGCGGCCGCCTCGTCGGGGACCGCCACGCGGACTATCTCGCAGCCCGCAGCGGCCAGCGCCTTAACCTGCGCAAGCGTCGCGGCCGCGTCGCGGGTGTCGGTGTTGGTCATGGACTGGACCGCCACCGGGTGCTCCCCGCCCACGGGAACCTTGCCCACGAAAACCACGCTGGTCTTTCGTCTTTTGATCTCAAGCATGGCTTAGCTCCCGCCGCTTTGCATCGAAAACGCCCGGAGGCGGATACTTTCCCGCCGGATTTCACGCTGTACCAGACTCGGCGCGGGACTTCAAGAGCGTGGGCAACGGGGCCGGGAGGGCGCAAAAATAAGGAAGGGCTTCGGGTATGTGAAAAGACAAGGGAGGCTCCGCGCGATGAGCCGCAAGGCGGGCGTTTGGCGGAAACCCGTGAGGGCGCGCGAAAGCGATGAGATGCGAAGGTTGGGGGGCGGCGCGCCGAAGGGAGCGTACTTTTCGTACGTGACCGAGGCTCGCCGCCCGCCTGACGCCGCGGGC
>JAKAGN010000449.1 GCA_021815525.1 Deltaproteobacteria bacterium | reverse complement strand
ACAGCGGCGTCATGAGGAAGCCGCCGCCCACGCCGAAAAGCCCCGAGAGAAAACCCACGATCCCCCCAAGCCCAAGAAGGATCAGGATGTTCACGGCGTTTCCGGCCACCGGAAGATAAATGGAAAGATTCATAAGTTTTGCGCCCCTCGCGTCGCCTTACGCCTGAGCCGATGAGGCCGGCAGAAAGACGGAAAAGGTTGTTCCCGATCCGGCGGAGCTGGTCACGCTGATCCGGCCGCCGTGTTTCTCGATTATTCCGTAGCTCACGAAAAGGCCCAAGCCCGTTCCCTGGCCCGGCTCCTTGGTTGTGAAGAATGGGTCGAAAATCTTATCCAGGTTTTCCGATGGAATACCTGCGCCCGAGTCGTGCACGTCCACCCGAAGCTCGCCTCCGGCCGAGGAGATGACCACGTCCAGGCCGCCGCCGCCGGGCATGGCCTGGATGGCGTTAAGGAAAAGGTTCAGGAAAACCTGCTGGAGGTTACGGGGGTTTCCCATGACCTTCGGAAGCTCCTCCGGCGCCTCCAGGCTGGATTCGATGCCCGAGAGGCTCATCTCGTTCTTGACCAGCGCCAGGGTGGAGTCAACCACCCGGCCGAGGTCCAGGGGCGTGAAGGCCGGCTGCTCCTTCCTGGTGAAGTCCAAAAGGTTCCTTACCGTGCCGCTGGACCTCTCCACCTGCCCGTACATCTGCTTCAGCATCCGCTTCTTGTCGTCGTCGGAGTAATCCGCGTAGTCGTCCAGGAGCGCCTCTATGGTAAGGCCTATGTTGTTCAAGGGGTTGTTGAGCTCGTGGGCCACCCCGGAGGTCAGGGTGCCCACCGCGGCCATCTTGGCGGACTGCACGAGATGCTCCTGGTGGTGCCGCAGCTCCCCCAGCATCCTGTTGATTGCCATGGCGAGGTTCGAGTACTCGTCGCGGTACTTCCTTACCGGCATGATGAGGGAGTAGTCGCCCAGGCCGATCCGGTCGGCGTACTGCTTGAAGCGGCCCAGGGGCTGGAGGATGCCGCTTATGACGAAGCTTGCGATGTAGGCCATGAAGAAGAACATGAAGACGAGAAACCCTATGGCCGCCATCATGGATGTGTTCAGCATGGAGTGCATGGCCAGCCGCTCGCGGTCGATCATGTCCCCGGCGTCCGAGACCAGCTGCACCCCGTACTCCCGAAGGTTCGCCTCCACGGCCCGCAGGCCCGCGTCCTCCGTTCCCCCGGGCGGGGCCGACGACCACGCGTCCAACTGGCCCAAAAGCTCCTTGTAGCGGACGAGGTTCGCCTTCATGGCCATGTACTTGGGGCCGCCCACCACGGAGCGCATCTCGGGCTCGCTCTTGGAAAGTATGGCCCCCGCCATCTGGGCGTTGGCCTGCGCGTCGGAAAGGTTCGTGCGGTAGAGGAAGAAGTTTTTTTCGAAGCGGCGCGCCTGCTGGATCTCGAAGGCGTAGTTCCCGACCTTTTCGAGGAACTGGAGCTTTAACCTGAACTCCTGGATGAAGAAGACCGCGGCCACGGTGATGCCGCTCATGAGAAGGAAGAGCACGAAGAAGCCGCCGGCCACGCGAAGCCGGATGCTGATCTTGGGCCGCTCCATGAGGGCCCGCTGGGCCTCCATGACATCGGCGCCGCTTTCGTGTTCCGGCTCCCTTCCGGTCATCCATGCCTCCGGGCTTACGTTTTCCAGCCCCTTGCGAAGCGCAAAAAAAGGGGCCGCCACATTGCCCCGAGGTTTTCCCGTTGCAAATCCAATAGGTTTCCACGGAAATTGCCCCTCTTGCTTGCGGGGCCGGATTCCAGGCACGAGGTTTTATTTTTAGCGCCTGCGCAATGCGTTGTCAACGGTCTGTCCATCAAATCAGCAAGGGCGGGGGCAAAAGCGTGCGCTTGCAACAGCAAGGGGATGCCGCGGGCTTGGCGACGCCGTTTATCCGGCGAAAGGCCTTGACGAAGGGCGCGATCTGGGCGATAAACCAAGCGCCTTGCGATAAATTGGCGCCGCCTTCCGGGGTCGCGCCGGAAAATATCCCACGCCGCGGCAAAGCGGCGCCCAACCGAAAGGAGAAGAAAAGAATGTCGGCAAAACTCATCAAGGGCTCCGAAATCCGTGAGCAGATTCTCGCCGAGATCAAGAAGGAAGTCGAGGACATCAAGGCCAAGTACGGTAAGGTTCCCGGCCTCGTCACCATCCTGGTGGGCGAGAACCCCGCCTCCATCTCCTACGTCACCCTGAAGGTCCAGACAGCCCACTCGCTGGGTTTCCACGAGGTGCAGGACTCCCAGCCCGTGGACCTCTCCGAGGAGGCCCTTTTGGCCTTGATCGACAAGTACAACAAGGACGAAAGCATAAACGGCATCCTGGTGCAGCTGCCGCTTCCCAAGCACATAAACGAGAAGAAGGTCTTGACCGCCATCGACCCCGATAAGGACGTGGACGGCTTCCACCCGGTGAACGTGGGCCGCCTCATGATCGGCGGCAGCGAGGTGAAGTTCCCCCCCTGCACCCCGGCCGGCATCCAGGAGCTGATCGTGCGCTCCGGCACCGTCACCAAGGGCGCCGAGGTGGTGGTGGTGGGCCGCTCCAACATCGTGGGGAAACCCATCGCCGTCATGATGATGCAGAAGGCCAAGGGCGCGGACTCCACGGTGACCGTGGTGCACACCGGCACCAAGGACCTCGCGGGCCACTGCAAGCGCGCCGACATCCTCATCGTGGCCGCCGGCGTGCCGGGCCTGGTGAAGCCCGAGTGGATCAAGCCGGGCGCGTGCGTCATCGACGTGGGCGTGAACCGCGTGGGCGAGAAGGTCTCCGAGAAAACCGGAAAGCCCGTGCCCATCCTCCGGGGCGACGTGGATTTCGACGCGGCCAAGGAGATCGCGGGCTCCATCACCCCGGTCCCGGGCGGCGTGGGCCCCATGACCATCACCATGCTGATGGCCAATACCTTGAAATCCTTGAAGTTCAAGCTGGGCATACCGGTCTGATGCATTGATGATGGAAGGACGCTTGTTCGGCGCCTTTCACGTTAG
>JAKAGN010000035.1 GCA_021815525.1 Deltaproteobacteria bacterium | reverse complement strand
GGCCTTTACGTGGGAGCCGGAGGACGACAGCCGGGCCGCCAGGTTCTGGGCCTCGACCCCCGTCACCGCGACCCGTATCTCGGCGTTCTGGGGGTTCTTGAAGGCGGTGCCAAGGACCAGGGCAAGGATCACCGGGAACACGAAGACCCAGAAAATGGCCTCGGGGTCCCGGATAAACTCCAGGAAGCGCACCTGGGTGAATTCCCACAGGGGATGTTTCATGATGGGCTCGTCAGGCTTCCCCGGAAAGTGTTTTTCCGGTCAGGTGTATGAAGACGTCCTCCAGGCTGGCCTTCCTGGTGGATAGGGATTTCACGGTGACGTTTTTGGCCGAGAAGGCGGCGAAAAGGGCGGGGAGCGCGGTGGGGGCGTCCTCCACGAAAAGGGCCAGGCCGTCGCCCCGCTCCGAGACCCGCACCACGCCGGGAACGCCGCGGACGGCTTGGGCGGCGGCTTCCGTTCCGTTCGATTCCAGGGAGACCTCGATGACCTCCTCGGCGCCCAGCATCTGGACCAGTTCGGCGGGCGGGCCCAGGGTCTTCACGCTTCCTGCGTCCATTATGCCCACGCGGTGGCAGAGGCGCGCGGCCTCCTCCATGTAGTGGGTGGTGAGGAGCACGGTTCCGCCGTCCCGCACGAAGGCTTCCACGCCCTGCCACATGCCGCGCCGGGCGTTGGGATCGAGCCCCGTTGTGGGCTCGTCCAGGAACAGGACCTCCGGGTCGCCCACGAGCGCCGTTGCAAGCGCCAGGCGCTGGCGTTCGCCGCCGGAAAGCCCCCCCACCCGCGCCTTGCGCTTGTGGGCTATCCCCAGTGACTCGGCGAGGGCCGCGATGTCGCGCCCCTTCTTGTAGAAGCTCCCGAAAAGCCGCAGGGTCTCCCACACCGTGAGCTTTTCCGGAAACTGGGTCTCCTGGAGGGTCACCCCCAGGCGCGCCCGCAGCCTGCGGTCGGAGGCCGGGCTTTTGCCCCAGCTTTCGCCCAGAATCTCGATCTGGCCCGATTTCGGGCGGTTAAGGCCCTCGAAGGCCTCCACGGCCGTGGTCTTTCCCGCGCCGTTGGGGCCCAAAAGCCCGAAGCACTCGCCCCGGCGCACCGAAAGGGTGAGACCGTTTACGGCGATGAAGCTTCCGTAGGCCACCACCAGGTCCCGGCACGCGATGGCGGCGGGGCTTGCAGCGGCCTCATCACGATTCAACATGGCTTGATCCAAATCCGCTTTTTCCGGTATGGAAGGCGAACAGTTTCATTTCTAAAACAGTGGTCAACGGCATGGAGCAAGAAAGCCTCCATCCACCTTTTCCATTAACTGAAAGTTTTTTGGGGGGAGAGGGAGGGGGTGCGGGGGAGGGGGAGGGAGACCCTTTTTTCAAAAAGGGGCCCCTCCCCCTCCCCCCGCGAATCCTTCCTTTCGCCCCTATCCCCAGCGCAGAAGAATTTTCAGGATTTTCATGAGGTTGGCCTGATATGGCGGTCTCAGGAGCCCCTGGGCGTTGGGGGTTTTCTGGAAGAAAACCGCCTGCTTGTGGGAGAAGGCATCGAAGCCCTCCCGGCCGTGGTAGAGGCCCATGCCGCTTTCGCCCACGCCGCCGAAGGGGAGGTCGTCCTGGGCCACGTGGAGCATCACGTCGTTCACCGTCACTCCGCCCGAGAGGGTGCGGGAAAGCACCTCGGAGACCTTCGACTGGTCTTCATCGAAGACGTAGAGGGCCAGCGGCCGGGGCCTTGCGTTCACGAAGGCCGAGGCCTCGGAAAGTGCGCCGTAGGGGATGACCGGGAGGATGGGCCCGAATATCTCCTCCTGCATCAGGGCCATGTCGGGGCTGGCGTTCAGGACGAGGGTGGGGGCCATCTTGCGCCGGGCCGGGTCCAGCTTCTCGTTCGCGGCGTTCACCGGGATGATGCGGCCGCCCTTCCTTAGGGCGTCGTCCAGGAGCCCGGAAAGGCGCGCGTAGTGGCGCTCGTTGATGATTGCGGTGTAGTCGGGGTTGCCGGCCAGGGTGGGAAAGGACTTGCGCCAGGCGGCGGCCACGGCCCCGGCGAAGGTCTCAAGGGATTCCGCCGGAACCAGGGCGTAGTCCGGGGCCACGCAGGTCTGGCCCGCGTTGAAGGCCTTGCCGAGGGCTATCCTTGAGGCCGCGTGGAAAAGGTTCGCCGTGGGTCCCACTATGGCCGGTGATTTTCCGCCCAGCTCCAGGATCACGGGGGTGAGGTTAAGGGATGCCGCCGCCATGATCCTGCGCCCCACGCCCGTGGAGCCCGTGAAGAGGAGGACGTCGAAGGCAAGCTTCGAGAAGGCCGCGCCCACCTCGGGCCCGCCGCAGGCCGAGTAGACCTTTTCCGGGGGAAAGAGCCCGGAGAGGATTTCCGCCATGAGGGCCGCGGTGGCCGGTGCGAACTCGGAGGGCTTCAGCATGACCCGGTTGCCGGCGGCAAGGGCCGTGGCCACAGGCATCATGGCGAGATAGAAGGGGTAGTTCCAGGGGGAGATGACGCCCGCCACGCCTAGGGGGCGAGCGCGCACCTCTGCCCGGGCCGGGAAGAAGACCCGGTTCACGCCCCGGCGCTCCGTCTTCATCCATGCGCCCAAGTGCCTTGAAATGTGGCGGATTCCGGAAAGGGTGGTGTAAAGCTCGGCCACGTAGGACTCGTGCTGCGATCGATTCCCGAAATCGGCGTTCATGGCGCTTGCCAGGTCTTCGGCCCGCGCGTTCACGGCCCCGGAGAGCCGGGCCAAGTCGCGGCGCCGCTCGGCGAGGGACGGCTCGGAGGCCGCGAGAAATGCTTGTTTCTGCGCCGCGAGGATGGCCGAAAGCTCTTCGGAGGCCCGGCACTCAGCGGGAGCGGCTTTTTCCGGCATTGGGGTTCCTTTCCCTGTATTCCGCAAGATACCCCAGGATTTCGTCCAGAAGCTCCCGCGGGTAGTCCTTCCCCGCGAACTTTCGCCACAGTGGGGCGCAGCGCGCCTCCATGCGGGCAAGCTCATCCGGCGGGGTCGTCACGCTCTTCATCCCGTAGCGTTCCATGGAGGCCAGCACCTTTCGGGCCTCGGCGCGGTTTTTGGGGTTGAACTGGGCGGCCAACTCCTCCCGGCCCGCCACCAGGCGCTCGCGGTACTCGGCCTTCAGGGCCTTCCAGGGGGCAAGGCCTATGAATATCCCTGCGGGAGAGTAACGGATGGGAAGGGGGTTCACGTACTTGGCGACGGCGTGGAGCTGCGCCCCCATCGTGTAGAAGGCCGGGGCCACGAAGGCGTCGGCCTCCTGGCCCCGCACCTTGGCGCTAAGGTCCGAAACCGATCCGGGCACCGGTATCCCGCCCAGGGCCTTCACAACCTCGGCCTCCAGCGGCCCGCACCAGTTCATGAAGCGCATTCCGGCGAAGTCCGCGAGCTTGGTGATGGGGGCCTTGACCGAGTAAAGCTCGTCGAAGTCCTGGTCCCCGTAGTAGAGGAGCTTCATGCCGTGCTTCTCGGAGTAGCGGTCCAGGGTCGAACGCAGGCGGTGGATGACGAAGTCCACCTCGTCGTATCCCCGGAAGAGGAAGGGAAGCTGGAGGACCGAAAGCTCCGGCACGGCCAGCACCACGCCCCGGCCCGAGAAGCCCGCGCCCTGGATCTGGCCCGCGTGGATCTTCTGGATGAAGGCCGCGTCGTCGCCCATGATGCCGTTGTAGTACCACTTGAAGAAAAGGCTGCCGTCCGTGGCCTTCCGGACCGCTGGATCCACCACGGTTTCGAGAAGCACCGACCAGCCCACCCGCTTGGGGGCGATGGTGGCGAGCCGCCATTCCACGGGCGCCGCGGCCGCGCTTCCGGCCGACAGCAAAAGACCCGACAAAACCAGAAAAAGACAGGCCCAGGCCCGGAAAAGGCTTCGGTATCGGTTCATTGCATCGTTTTCCTTGCGACAAGGCGGGAAAGCGGCGAAGAAGCCGCCGGAAAAGTGTGTATAGCATACATGCGACAAGCCGTCACCGGCAAGATCGCGCCTTTCCCTATGCCCCTGTAACCCAACGCAAAATGTCGTTCACGATGAAAAACACCATGAGGATCATGATGATCACCACGCCTGCGCGGGTGGCGGCCTCCCGGATTTTAAGGCTCACCGGCCGGCGCATGGCGGCCTCCATCACGAAAAAGAGGAGGTGGCCGCCGTCCAGGACCGGCACGGGAAAGAGGTTGATGATCCCCAGGCTGGCGGAGAGAAGCCCCAGGAAGAAAAGGAGGGACCACAGGGTTCCGGCGTGGTCGTGGCTCCAGTCCCTGGTCATGACGCCGGTGGTGCGGGCCATGCTGATGGGGCCGCCCACGCTCTTGCTGGCGGAGACGGCGCCCGTGAATATCCGGCCCACCGTGCCCACCGTGAGGTAGCACACCTGCCAGGTCTGGCCCAAGGCCGCCGCCGCGGTCTTCGGAAGGCCGGCGGGCATGAAGTCGTAGGGCCCCGGGCCTATGCCGATCATGACCTTCTTGATGCGTTCGGTGTACTTGTTCTCACTTTCGCCCACCACCGGGGTCATGGTGAGGCTTCTCTCATAGATCGGACCGAAGGTTTCGGCGCAGCGGAAGTCGTCGATTCCGCCGCACAGAAGGCCTCCAGAGGGGAGCACGAGGACCGGGTCCCTCCGGGAGATCTTCACCGCAAGGGGCTTTTCGCCGTTCTCCTGGATGATGCCGGAGATGTCATCCCATATGCGCACGGACTTCCCGGCCATCGTGAGGATGCGGTCTCCGGGTTTCAGGCCCGCCTGCATGGCCGGCAGGCCCGGAGACACGTCGCCCACCACGGGGGGGAGTTCGGGCACGCCCCGGGCGGCGAAGAAGGCGAAGAAGACCAGGGTGGAAAGGATCAGGTTGAAGGCGGGCCCGGCCGCCACGATTATCATGCGGGCCCACACGGGCTTGCCGGAAAAGGACACGGCGGCAAGCTCCGGGTCCACCTCGGAGCCCGGGTCCTCGCCCACCATCTTGACGTAGCCGCCCAGCGGGAGCGCCGAGAGCCGGTAATCGGTGCGCCCCCGCGAAAGCCCGGCGATGCGCTTGCCGAAGCCCAGGGAGAAGACGTCCACCCCGACGCCCAGGGCCCGGGCCGCCAGGAAATGCCCAAGCTCGTGGCTCACCACGAGTATGCTCAAAATGATGAGAAACACCAGGGTCGAGATCATGAAGCTCCCTTCGCCGGGACGCGTCAGGCCCGCGCCTCGAGGTCCCTCACGGCCGCGAGCAGCGTGTCGAAAAGCTCCTTCACGTCGTCCTTCTCCAGGCACGAGAAGGCCACCCGTATGTCCGATTTCCCGAGCGCTATCACCCCCACGCCGTACTTGTCCAAAAGGTGGAGCCGAAGCTCCTCGGCCGGAACCGTGGAAAGCTTCAGGCACATGAAGTAGCCGGAGTTGAAGGGGTACACGGTCCAGGCGTCCTTGTAGACGGGATCCGCCAGAACCCTCTTAACCTCCACGGCCCGCGCCTTCATTATGGCGTTCTTCTCGGCCTTCTCAGCAGCGTACTCGGGCGACTTCATGGCCTTCAGCATCACGGTCTGGGAAAGGTGCGAGGCGTTCGATATGGTGCCCCGGACGGCCCCGGCGGTCTTGCGCTCGAGGGCCTCAAAGGCCTTGGCGGCAGCCGCCGCGCCGCCTGCGAAGCGCGCGCCGTAGGTCAAGAAGCCCACCCGAAGGCCCCACACGAAGTCCTCCTTGGTGGCCCCGTCCAGCTTCACTGCCAGAAGCCGCTCGCTTGCGCCGTTCAAAAGCGCGAACAGGGACTCCTTGATGCAGCTTTCGTCGTGGAAGAGCCCGAAGTAGGCGTCGTCGGAGACGGCCACCACGAGGGTCCCGGCCTCCGCGACGCGGGTCAGTATCTCCGTGATGGCCCGGGCCTCGGGCTCGGTCACGGTGTAGCCCGTGGGGTTCTGGGGGAAGTTTAGAAGCACGATGATCTTCTTGTTTTTCGCCGCTTCCTCGCGGACCTTGGCCTCGAAGGCGGCGAGGTTGAAGCCGCCCTTGTCGTCGAAAAGGGAGTACTGGGAGACCCGGGCCCCCCGGCGCAGCCCCAGGATCAGGTTGTAGTTGCCCCAGAGCTGGTCCGGCAGGATCACGACGTCGCCCGGGTCCACGAACATCTCCCCCATCACGCACAGGCCGTGGGTTATGGCCTGGGTCACCACCGGAAGGCTCGTCTCCTTTCCCGCAAGGGAGGGGTTCTTTACGAAAAGCGCCGACTTCCAGGCCGAGCGCAGGGCCGGAAGCCCGAAGGAGGGCGCGTAGGTGAGGCATTCGCCGGGCTCCATGCCGCAAAGAACGCCCATGACGCTCTTTAAGTGCATGGGGACGCCCTTTTCGGTGGCTATGCCGATGGTGGCGTTGAAACGGTGGGCCTTTTGCTTGGCCTCGGCGCTCTGGGCCAGGATGCCCTTGGGGAAAAAGAGGTTTTTCCCCACCTCGGAGAGCATGGAAAGGACGGCGGGGTTGGCCTTTTCGAGATCGGCGTTGAGTTCTACGGCAAGGGGGTTCATGGAAAGGTCCTTTGGGATGAAGGGGGACCCGCGCCCGCGTGTGCGGGCGGGAAGGGGTCACCCGGGGTCCAGAAAAAAACCCCGCCGGAACTTCCCGGCGGGGTCGAGCTGTCCGGCGGAATCCGGGCGGGGAAGGCGAAAAAACCTCGCCGCCCGGGGTCCGAAAACGTCGTCACTTTCCCTTGCTGGCGCGCTTGGAAGCCTTCAAGGGGTTGAGCTTTCCGCCCTCGGCGGTCTTGGCCTCCACCGCCACGTGGGTGGCGAGATTGCAGATGCCGCGCTTCCACTTGGAGGCCGGGTCCGGGCAGGCGGAGCAGTAGGAGCCGCCTGAAAGCTCCACTATGCGGCCGCAGCCCTTGCAGGAGTCGACGATGGGAAGGCAGGAACCGGCGGCGTAGGAGCAGCCCTTCTTGGTCATGAAGCTGCATTCCGCGCCGTTTCGAATCGAGGTGCACAACATGGATCCGATCCTTGATGTTAGGGTGTTCGGGAAGGTCCGTTAGGGACCGCTCAACCATAGCCTTTCATATTTATCCATCTCCCGTAGCCGTGTCAAGAATAAACGCTTGGATAAATCCCGTTGGATAGGGCGCAAAAAAGGCCGGTCCCTCGCGGAACCGGCCCTCGTCCTTCTTTCTCACGCCGCTCTTTCCCCGCCCCCCCCGGCTGGCCGTCAGTGGCCGGAAATCCGGATGTAGGTGGGAATGACCGTTGTGTTGCTGATCCGGATCTCGCCCAGATCCTGGGTGGTGGCGGTGGCGGTGGAGCCGATGATGACACTGCCTATCCGCAAGGGCCCCAGGAAGAACGGGGTCGGGCCCATTGTGTACTGAAGGTAGCTGTTGCCGGCGGTGCCGCCCACGTCGATCTGGCCCGCGAACCAAAAAAAGAGATTGGAGATGTTGGACAGGATCAGCCAGCCCTGGGTGGTGTAGGTGCCGAAGCCGTCGCTGTCGCCCCACGCAACGCTGCCGACGTTGACGCGGACGAAGGAGTCAACGCTTATGCCCGTCTGCCCCTTGACCGTATCCATGTCCTTGTCGTTCAACGCGGACATGCCGGCCAGGGCGGCGACCGGCGTCAGGAGTACGGCCAGGACCAAAAAGAGCCTCTTCATGAGAATCCCCCCAAAAAAGTTAAGCCGTGCCACACGGAGCACCCGCATGACACGGCTTAATAGGAGGCGTCGCGCGGCGGCGGCCCGAAGGCGGCCGCTTACGAAGCCAACGACCTACTAGTGGCCGGAAATCCGGATGTAGGTCGGGACCACGCTGATGTTGCTCACCCGCAGCTCGCCCAGCACCTGGGTGGAGGACGTGGCGGAGGAGCCGATGATGATGCTGCCGACGGTCAGGCTGCCGGACAGAAGCGGATTGGTGCCGGTGGTCAGCTGCAGGTAGCTGGCGCTGGCGGTGCCGCCCACGTCAATGAGGCACCCGAAGTGAACCGAGGGCAGGCTGATGCTGGAGAGGATGAGCCAGCCGGCGGTGGTGTAGGTGCCGAAGCCGTCGCTGTCGCCCCACGCAAGGCTGCCCACCGTCACCTGCAGACCGGTCTCGAGGGTGATACCAGTCTGGCCTTTGACGGCCTGCATGTCTTTCTTGGACATGGCGGACATACCGGCCATGGCCACAACCGGCACCAGGAGAAGCGCCAGCACCACGAGAATCTTCTTCATTTCCATACCTCCGTCTGATTGTTGATTGGTGAAGCGGACTTCATGACCTTTTCCCCGCGAGCCACTCGCGGGGGATAGAGCGCTGGATGCCCCGCCGTACGCTTTTCTCCGCTCCTCGCCCCAACCTGGCGGGGGAGACGGCGCAAGAAACGGAGAATGAAAAAATTGACATACGGACGGGCATCCGCAGGACAACCACGTCTCACGCGTACGGCCCGCCGTGCCATTGCGCGCCGCGCCTTGAAACGTTGCAGTCCTGCTCCCGACTCATCGGAACAACTTTGTTCGGGCATTTGGCTTAGTTTGTTTTCTACCCGTTTATACCAGGACTTGTCAAGATTTTTTTTGAACGCGGTGTTCATAAAATCTTTTCCGGCCCGCTCCACGACCTTGTTTTTTGTGCGCCCCCCGCCGAAAAACCGCTGAAGATTTGAGATCAAACCATATTTCTTTTCACGAAGGCGCGTTCCCCAAGCGTGGAGGAGGGGCCCCGGGCCGGCGCAACATGCGGGCGTGGCAAAAAGAACGGGCCGGCTCCTTTCGGAGCCGGCCCGTTCTTTTTTAACCCGTCATCCGAAGAAGGCCGCCGCCTGAGCTTTTTGGAGACCGGGCGGCGCGCCTTCCGCGCCTGCTAGTGGCCGGAAATCCGGATGTAGGTGGGGACCACGCTGATGTTGCTCACCCGCAGCTCGCCCAGATCCTGGGTCGTGGCGTTGGCGGTGGAGCCGATGATGATGTTGCCCACCGTCATGCTGCCGGAAAGAAGCGGGTTGGTGCCGGTGGTCAGCTGCAGGTAGCTGGCGCTGGCGGTGCCGCCCACGTCGATCAAGCACCCGAAGTGAACCGAGGGCAGGGAGATCGCGGAGAGGATGAGCCAGCCGGCCGTGGTGTAGGTGCCGAAGCCGTCGGAATCGCCCCACGCAAGGCTGCCCACCGTCACCTGGAGACCGGTTTCGAGGGTGATGCCCGTCTGGCCTTTGATGGTCTGCATGTCTTTCTTGGACATGGCGGACATGCCGGCCATGGCCACAACCGGCACCAGGAGAATCGCCAGCACCACAAGAATCTTCTTCATTTCCATACCTCCATCGGTTGTTGATTGTTTGAAGCAAGCTTTGCCGCGCCTTCTCCGCGACCCGCGAGGAAGGCCAAGACGCCGCCGGCATGTGTTTGTCCGCTCCTCGCCCCACCCTGGCGGGGGGAGATGGCGCAAGAAACGGAAAAATGAAGATGGGAACATGCGGTGAGCGCCTGGGGGCGGGCCACCCCATGCGTGCGGCCCGCCGTGCCATTGCGCGCCGCGCCTCGGGGTGAGGCCGCCCTCTGCCCGGAAGCGCGGAGCGCACCCGGGCCTTAAACATTGCACTTCAATTTATCGATAAAAGGAATTCAATGTCAAGAATTTTTCAGAACCCGGACATCCGGGATCAAATAATCCAAAAACGGAGGCCCGCCAAGCTTCCGCAGCGGCGGCCGGGCGGGAAGCCCCTCATAAAAAAAACCGGGCCGGCTCCTTGCGGAACCGGCCCGGTTTTGGACGCCGTAACCATATGGGCTCAAACGTTAAGCGCCGGCATCCGCCCGCGCCTAGTGGCCCGAAATGCGGGTGTAATTGGAGGTAACGCTGATGTTGCTGATCCGCACCTCGCCCAGGCTCCGGGTGGTGGCGTTGGCGCTGGAGCCTATGATGACGCTTCCGATGGTGAGGTCGCCGGAGATACCCGCCCCCGGAAGGGATGTGATCTGGAGATAGCTGTTGCTGGCGGTGCCGCCCACGTCGATCATGCATCCCGAATGAAACGAGGGAAGGGAAATGCTGGAGAGGATGAGCCAGCCGGCCGTGGTGTAGGTGCCGAAGCCGTCGGAGTCGCCCCATGCAAGGCTCCCCACGGCGATCTGCATGCCGCTTTGCAGGGTGATGCCCGTCTGGCCCTTGACGGCCGCGAGATCCTTGTCGGTAACGGCCGACATGCCGGCCATGGCCGCGATTGGCAGGAGGAGAAGCGCCAGCACCAGGAGACTTTTCTTCATTCCCGCACCTCCAAACGGCTGATTGTATGAAACGGTCCCGGGCGCGGCTCCATCATGGAGGCGCTTTCCCGGCGAAAAAGGCCGCAGGCCGTCCCCATTGAAAAAAACGTGACGGCAAATTCATTTTTCCAGATGATCAATCTTAAGGCATCGTGCCGAAAGGAGTCAATATTTTTCTTCGCCCGGAAAAGTGGCGTCACATACCCTCCGAATTTTCCTTTTCCGTGTTTTCTCCATCCGGGGGGGAGACTTCCTGAAGGCCGCCGGCCGCGATGGTGTCCTCGGAGAGGGCCTCCCCCTCGCCGTCCCCGGGCGGGGCGGAGCGGGCCAGGTCCTTGATCTGGGCGAGCGTCGGCAGGTCCGAGAGGTCCTTTAACTCGAAAATCTCCAGAAAGCGCCTCGTGGTGGCGTAGAGCATGGGGCGGCCCGGCTTGTCGTCCCGCCCCAGGACCCTCACCAGGCCCTTTTCGAGGAGCACCTTCAGGACCCCGCCCGAGTCCACGCCCCGGACGTGGTCAACGGAGCTTTTAAGGACCGGCTGGTTGTAGGCCACTATGGCCAGCGTCTCCAGGGCCGCGGGCGAGAGGCGCACGGGCTGGGTCTGGGAAAGCCGCCTTATCCACGGCGCGAACTCCGGCCGGGTGCGCAGCTGCCAGCCGCCGGCCACCTGGCAGAGGGAAAAGCCCCCGCCCCGGGCCTCGTACTCGGCGGCAAGCTCCGAAAGGGCCTCACGGATCCGGGCCGGGTCCTCCTCGGGCGCGGCCTTTTTCAGGCGGTCCATGGTTAGCGGCGAAGGCGACACGAAAAGAAGGCTCTCGATGACGTGCTTCAAGGGCGGCATGGGGCCTCCGTGCGGTTCAAGAGGCGGCCTCTACGGGAAGGGGGTTTCGGTTATCTCGAAGCGTTCGACATGGAGGCGCGCGTCGGAGCGGATGGCGATCTGGGCCCCCACCTGCTCCTCCAGGGAAAGCACCGCGGTGTTCTCCTCCTCCAGGAGGAACTGGGCCAGGTCCGGGTGAACGGTGACCGTGAGGCGCTTTCCCCGGGTGTCCGGGGCCAGGCGCTGGACCTCCCGGTAGATGGCGTGGCAGACGCTCTTCTTGGAGAGGATCACGCCCTCCCCCTCGCAGTAGGGGCAGGGGTCGGAGAGCTTCTTGGTGAGGTTCTCCCGGGTGCGCTTGCGGGTCATCTCGATCAAACCCAGCTCCGACATGGGAAGGACGTTGGTTGTGGAGCGGTCCCGCGAAAGCGCCGAAACCAGGGCCTGGAAGACCTTGTCGCGGTCCTCTGGGCGCTCCATGTCGATGAAATCTATCACGATTATTCCGCCGATGTCCCGGAGCCTAAGCTGATAGGCTATCTCCTTCACGGCCTCCAGGTTGGTCTTGAGTATCGTCTCGGCAAGGTCGCCCTTTCCCACGTAGCGGCCCGTGTTGATGTCGATGGAGACCAGGGCCTCGGTGTTCTCGATCACGATGTAGCCGCCGGACTTGAGCCACAGCTTCTTCCGGGTGAGCCGCGAGATCTCGGGCTCCAGGTGGAAGGAGTCGAACACGGGCTCCGGCGAGTCGTAAAGCTCCACGGCCCGCGCCAGGGGCGGCATGAAGGACTCCACGAAATCGAGGATTTCCCGGTAGCCGTGGATGGAGTCCACCACCAGGCGGTCCACCTCCTGGGTGAAGAGGTCCCGGACGGCCTTCAAGCTCGCGGCAAGCTCCCGGTAAAGGCAGGACGGGGCGGAGGCCTCCCAGTAGCGGCCAAGGATGCGCCGCCACAGCTGGGAAAGGAAGTCCACCTCCTGCCGAAGCTTTTCGGGGTCCACGCCGGAGCTTGCCGTGCGCACTATGTAACCGTGGGGCTCGCGCCGCAGGAGCGCCAGGGTGTCCTTCAGGCGGGTCCTTTCCTCGGCGTTTTCGATGCGGCGGGATACGCCCACGTGGCTCGTGGTGGGCATGAGGACAAGATAGCGGCCGGGGATGCTGATGCGCGAGGTGACCCGCGCGCCCTTGTTGCCGATGGGGCTCTTGGCCACCTGCACCAAAATTTCCTGGCCCTCCCGCAGCACCTCCTCTATGGAAAGCTTGCGCCTGGGGGCCGGCGCCGCGTCGCCCTCCTCGGGGAGCGCCTCTTCCTCGGGCGCTTCCTCCTCCTCCCGGCCGGGAAAATCATAGACAACGTCATCGATGTAGATGAAGGCCGCCTGCGGCAGGCCTATATCCAGGAAGGCGGCCTGCATCCCGGGAAGCACCCGGAGCACGCGGCCCTTGTATATGTTCCCGACGATGTCCTCCTCGCCGTTCCTCTCCACCACAAGCTCCGCCAGCACCCCGTCCTCCAGGAGCGCCACGCGGGTCTCGAAGCCTGCGTCGTTGATGATGAGTTCCTTGTACATGGCTTGATCCGCTTTCACCGCTTGGATTCTTTCCGTATCGTTCTTCAAAACATTCAGTATAGCTTCATATGAACGCGGGGGAAAGGAAAAACTTACCGGGCCCGAAAACGCCCGGTATGCG
>JAKAGN010000448.1 GCA_021815525.1 Deltaproteobacteria bacterium | reverse complement strand
TTGCCGAAAAGGTCCACCGCCTCCAAAACCCGCGTCACCCGAAGCCCCACCTCGCGCCGGGGCACCTCCTGGGCCAGGGCGAAGTAGGAAAGCGCCTGCCACACGGTAAGCTTGTCGTAAAGCCCAAAAAAATCAGGAAGATACCCAACGAAGCCGTGGCAGCGCCTTGGCTCCTCGATCACGTTCACGCCCCCTAAGAGGATGCGCCCCGAGTAAGGCTTGGAAAGCCCCGCCAGGCAGCGCAGAAGGGTCGTCTTGCCCGCGCCGTTTGGCCCAACCAGCGCCGTGATGGTGCGGTCGCCCACCTCGAAGGAAAGATCGTCCAGGGCCCGGGTGCCGGGGTACTCGTAGATGAGATGCTCCACTCGGATCATGAGATCAGCCGCCGGATATGGGGTTTCTCGGAAAGGACAAACGATGGAGCCCGCCCTCTAAGTGTAAGATAGCATTATGTAACATCCACACGCCCCGCGCAACCTTTTTCGGAAGGCGAAGCGACCATTCGGTCTTGCGGGGGGAGGGGGTCCCCCGTCGGGCTTTCAGGCCAGGTTGTTTTCGCGGAAGAAGTCGGATATCTGCTGCTTCACCTGCTCCTCGTTCACGCAGCGCTTGTCGAAGGAGTCGGTGGCGAGGAACAGGGCCGGGAGCCCCGCGCGGGCGCAGACGTCCCGGATCAGCTTTCCCATTGCGTAGCTGGTCTTGCAGCCCTGGTGTCGGGTGAAGATGAAGCAGTCGCCGCTGTACTCGTCGATTATCCGGGAAAGCTCGCCGGTGAAGAACTCGGCCGGGCCCCGGCACTGGCGGGCCATTGCGATGTTTAAGTGCGTGCGGGCCAGGCCCTTCAACATGGTCTCGCGGCTTTTCGTGTCTATGGGGACCTGCGACACGCGCCCCATGAAGTCGGCCACGGTGACTGCCCCGAAGCGACGGTTGAGCCAGGGCTCCAGGAAGTGGAAGGCGATGGGTATGTCGTACCAGATGACGCGGATTTTCTGCTTCTTGATGAAGCCACGGCCCGCGTCGAGACGTTTTTTGGCGTTGTCGCGGATGATCTTGGCGTAGCGGGGCGCGCGCTCCGAGCCCATCATGCACACCCCGTGCTGCCAGCCCAGAAGGAGGCAGGTCAGGTTCACGGGCGAGGGCACGGCCTTGGCCATCTCCGTGTACTCGCAAAGGTGCCGGTTGGCCTCGTTCATGGTCTCGCAGACGGCCTTCAGGCGGTCCCAGTCCATCTTCCGGCCAAGGCGCTCCTCCAGGAAGGAGATCATTTCCAGGAGGTTCTTCGCGTAGTACTCGTAGGAGCCCTCGTCGTCCCAGTAGGGGGTGTCCAGGGTGAAGAGGGGGGCATTGGTGAGGTACTGGAGCACCTGGTAGCTGGACACCACCGAGTCGCAGGGGTGGGAGCTGGACAAAAGCGCGTCCGGGGGCGGGGCCTGGCCCATGAGGTGCGCGCCTATGGCGGCCTTGCCGGCGGAGCAGGACTCGGCCGGAAGCCCGGCGTTCTCGGCGGCCTCGATGAAGCTGACCGGGATGTCGGTGCCCATGTGGTGGCCCATGATGGAAAGGGCCTCGGGTATGTAGGAGACCGCGTCGAAGACCCTGAGTATCTCGTTTGAGAGGTTGAACTCGTTCCAGACCACCTTTTTGCCGGATTTTTCCGCCCCCAGGATGGCCTCCATGTGGTCCAGGTAGTCCAGGTACACCAGGCGCATGGCGGAAAGATCGCCGGGCTCGACCAGGCCGCCGCCCAGCATGGAGAAGCTGTGCCGCGGGCCGGAGTTGGCCTCGGTCTCGCGCTTTGGCACAAGAAAGGCCCCCAGGCGCAAAAGGGCCGAGAAAAGGCGCGGGAACCTTAAAAGGAAAAGAAGCAGCTTGAGCTGGTTTTTCTGGTAGCGCCAAACCTCTAGGGGCTTTAGATTCCGCTTTTTCATCCCGTTTCCCGTCCGCCCGCGGGCGGCTTCCCAAAAGACACGGCCTCACCGGGCCGAAACGCTTTTCAAGACCATCCTCACCACGTCGTCCGCAACGTTTCCCTTCACCATCCGTTCGAGCTTGCCGTAGAGCCCGGCGTCCAGGTCCCGCAGGGTGGCGAAAAGCTCCCGCTGCTCGTCCCAGGTGGCCTCCACGTTGCGGTGGAAGGCCAGGGCCCCCAGGATCATGAGGTACACCACGAAGGGGTTCACCGGCTCGAACACCCCCTTTTCCTCGCCCTCCTCCAAGATGGCCAGGAGCATTCCGAAGATGAGGACGAGATCCGTGGCCACCTCGGCGGGCAGGTTCTTTCCGCCGGACTCCACGGCCCGCATCATGACGGGCGGAAGCGGCGGGTACTCCTCCACAGTGGCGGCTATGCCCCGGATGTAGGTGGCGAGCTTCTCCTCAACCGGCTGCTCCTCGGAAATGAGCGACGCCACGCGGGCCACGGTGTTTCCGATTACGTCGTGCAGCACCGCCCCGTAGAGGGCCTCCTTGTCGCCCACGTGGTAGTAGATGGTGGCCTTGTTGACCCCCGCGGCCGCTGCAATCTCGTCCACGCTGGCCCCGGAAAAGCCCGACGCCGCGAAAACCTTCGTGGCGCCGTCGATGATCCGGCGCACCGTATCTTCCTGTTTTTGCAAGGTAGTTTTTGCTGGCACGGCTTTTTTCTCCCATTCAACCGAATAGTTTAACTATACGGTTTAACCATTCGGTGTCAAGATCAACCTTGCCTTGCGGGTAAGCATTCAGCCTGGCGGAGACGGGGGGGGGACGGAGCGGCGGAACCGGGCGCAAGCCACCTATTTTTCGAGCATTTGTAAGCCTTCAGTCTTGCGGGGGAGGGGGGAAGGAAGACCCTTTTATAAAAGGTTTTCCCTTCCCCCCTCCCCCGCATCCCCTCCCCTATCCCTCCTAAAATTTTCAAGTACTTGCCTTTTCGGTGCTCTATATTGCCGGGCTTGCGGCCATTATCCGAGCCATTGGAAAGACCCTTCACCCCCCGTGACTGAATGCTTACGGGCATTTTCATCAATATCTTGTGTTATGGGAGAAAATTTTG
>JAKAGN010000447.1 GCA_021815525.1 Deltaproteobacteria bacterium | reverse complement strand
TTGCTGCAACTACTGCTCGTACGCGGCGGCGGACCTGGCGGGCTCCATCCGCATGGACTACCCGCCCAACGTGAAGATCATCCACGTGCCCTGCTCGGGCCGGGTGGACGCCATCACGCTCCTGCGCACCCTGGAGGCCGGGGCCGACGGCGTTTACGTAACCGGCTGCATGGAGGGCGACTGCCACTTCGTGACGGGTAACTACAAGGCCAAAAAGCGCGTGGCCTACGTGAAAAAGCTCGTCGCCGACGCCGGAATGGAGCCCGAACGGGTCCAGATGTTCAACATCTCGGCCTCCGACGCGCCCCTTTTCGCGGAGGTGGCGCGGCAAATGACCGAGATCATAAGGAAGCTGGGACCGAACCCCATACGGCCGGAGGGATCGGGCGTCATCAAGAACGATCCGGCCGGCAAAGCGGCATAGCAGCCAGGCCCAAAACGCGATCTGCGGCGTTGCGCGGTCTCTTGCAGCTCATCGTTTTTGAACACCCTGCAAGTCCAGCCTTTTTCGTGAGGCTTGCGAAAGAAAGTCGAGGATAGTGCCATGATCGTGGCGGAACACAAGCCCCTAAAGGAGCTTCTGGCCCTTGTGGAGGGCTTCGACAGGATTCTCATGGTGGGCTGCAAGGGCTGCGTTTCGGTCTGCAACGCGGGCGGCCAGAAGGAGGTCGCAATCCTGGCGGCGGCCTTGCGGATCGCCCGCAAAAGGGCCGGACGCCCCATCGCCATCGAGGAGCTGACCTTAGACCGCCAGTGCGAGCCCGAGTTCATCGAGTGGCTGGAGGAGCCCGTCAAGAAGGGCGGCTGCCAGGCGGTCGTATCGCTCGCGTGCAGCATCGGCCCCCAGTACATCGCGGAAGCCTACCCCACGCTTCCGGTGCTGCCGGGGCTGAACACCACCTTCATGGGCGGCACCGTGACCCACGGCGTGTGGGCCGAGTACTGCTCCTCGTGCGGCAACTGCGGCATAGCCAACTTCGGCGGCCTCTGCCCCGTGACCCGCTGCGCCAAGCAGCTTTTGAACGGCCCCTGCGGCGGCTCGGTGGACGGCTTCTGCGAAATCAGCCCCGAGACCCCCTGCGTGTGGGAATTGATCTACGAGCGACTCAAAAACCTTGGCCAGCTTGACCGCCTGGAAGCCATCCTCGCCCCCAAGGACTGGTCGACGAGCCTTTCGGGCGGACCCCGGAAGATCGTCAGGGAGGACCTCATCCTGTGAGCATGAAAACTAATCTCAAAGGTATTCTCGAAGGAAGCGGCTTCGCCGTCCTGGCCGCGGCCCCGGCCGTGTGCGGAACCGACCTTTCCGCGGTCTCGGACTTCGCCCGGCTCTTAAAGGGCAAGGTTACGGCGGTCTTTGCGGCCGACAACCCCGGCGCCCGGGTCTCGGCCTCGGCGCTCGCCGTCTCCGTGAAGCTCCTCGCGGAAGGCGTGGAGCCGGTCCTTTGCATGACCACCCGCGACCGCAACCGCCTGGCGCTCGAAAGCGACCTTCTGGGCGCCGGTGCCCTCGGGATCGCCAACGTCCAGATAGTGAACGGCGCGCACCCCTCCCTCGGGAGCCACCCCTCGGCCCACCGCGTCTACGACGTGGACGCCGTCCAGTGGATCGCCGCCGCCACCCGCATCGCCTCCGAAAAGACCCTGATCTCGGGCGAGGCCGTCTCCGGCGACCCGTCCTTCTTCATAGGAGCCGCCGCCAACCCCTTCGTGAAGACCCCGGAGCTGCACCTTCCGGTCCTCAAGAAAAAGGTCGCGGCCGGCGCACGCTTCCTGGTCACGGCCCCGGTTTTCGACGCGGCGCGCCTGGCCACCTGGCTCGACAATCTCAAGAAATCAGGCGTCACGTGCCCCGTGATCGCCACCGTGGCCGTCCTCCCTGACGCCGCCACGGCCCGGCACCTGGCCCGCGCGGGCCGCGGCATGGCCATCCCGGATTCCGTCATAGCCCGCATCGAAAAGGCCGGGGACAAGTCTCTGGACGAGGCCATAGCCGTAGCCGTCGAAAACATTCAGGCCGTAAAGGCCCTCCCGGGCATCCGCGGCGTCGCAATCATCGCCCCCGGCTCCGAGACCGCCATCCCGCGGGTAATGGAAGCCATCTGAAAGGATTTGCGGGGGGAATGAGGGGATAACCCTTTTTTGTAAAAAAGGTGTCCCATCCTTCCCCCCGCCCCCCCTTCCCCCTTTTCCTAAAAAAATCGGGTTGAACCCGGATCGCGTGCCGCACCCGCCTCCGCCTGAACCCGCGTAAAGCCCGAAACAACCCGGCCTGCAGACAGTCAGTCGCAAGACCCGCCCCGCGTCGCGGCCGGGGGATTGAAAAACGGGAAAACCGGCGCTATGCTATAAACTCGGATAAAAATCCGAACCGTGCAACTATCCGGAAGGTTGAAGACAACTAACGGTGGCGGCGGACCTCACGGGCCTTTTCCGGCGGGCCATGCCGCAAGGAGATGAAACATGTTCGAGGGACTTTTCGCGCCAACGCACCTCATTTTGGTTCTCATCATCGTCCTCATCGTCTTCGGGCCGGGCAAGCTCCCGGAACTTGGCGAAAAGCTTGGAAAATCCATAAAGGGCTTCAAGGAGGCCGTGAGGGAGGATGACCACAAGGCCAACGAGGCCGCGGCCCCCAAGGAGATCGAGGACAAGAAGTAGCCGCCCTCCCCCGCCTCCAGATCCCCCTTTCACCGCCCGATCGCTCTTCCGCCGCCCGGAGGCTTTCCCAAGGCCTAAAGCCGTCCAGGGCCTTGTTTTGAAAGACGGCGTGGCTTTTTCCCTCGCCCGACTCAAGGCTAGGCCGTCTTGACGGGCCGCCCCTTCGCGTTGTAAGACCCCCGCAAAAGCATCAAGCCATTTTATCGCCTTCCCTGGGTAGACCACCCTTAATTCGTATCCAAACCAAACCGGTCGGGGGCTGCGGCATGTCGGGAGTCAACAGCGCGGCGGATCAGAGGAGATTCTGGGGCGAAACCACGGCGTTTCTGGCCCTTTTTCTCGACAACCTGGGCGTCCTGGTGTTCATGAGCGGGATACT
>JAKAGN010000446.1 GCA_021815525.1 Deltaproteobacteria bacterium | reverse complement strand
CCCGCAAGGCCTTTCCCATCTTTTCACGTCAAGGGCGGCACCGCGTACACGGGCTTAAGGTCCGCACGGGTGCGGAAGACGTTACCGAAAACCACGGCGGCGGGCCGGGCCGGGAGCGGCGTTTTTTTCCGCATGGCGTCGGAGAAGGCGGCCTCGTTGTCGGGGTCGCTCCACCACAGGGTCTCGGCCGAGGACTCGTCGCCGTACTTCGTGAGAACCCAGTCGGGGGTGGCCGGACGGTTCCAGTAGAGGAGGCGCACGTAGTCGATGTTCCACAGGAGCGCGTAAGGGTACTGGGCGAAGATGATCTTGTCGATTTCGCGGCAGATGGCGTGGCGGGCCGCAACGTCGAAGATGGTCTTCTGCTTTGCGATCAAGGCGTCCACCCGGGGGTCCTTGAAGCCCGTGATGTTGTCGCCGGCGGGCCGGTCGGCCTCCCTGGAGGACCACATGGACTCCGGGTCCTTGAAGAGGCCCGCGCCCCAGGAGGCCCAGGTCATGTCGTAGCCGAAATGCTCCATGTCGTTCATCCAGGCGGCCCAGTCCTTGCGGACGATCTCCATGGAGATGCCCACGTCCTTCAGGTCCTCCTGGTAGATGGAAAGAAATTTTTCGGAGCTTTGCTCCCGCTCCAGGAACTGGAAGCGGAAGGGCTTTCCGCCCTTCTCCAGTATGCCGGTCTTGGGGTTTGTCCGAAAGCCGGCCTCGGCCAAGAGCTTCCTTGCCGCGGCCTTGTCGAAGGGCGTCTGGGGGTTGGGGCAGGCCGAGGGGGACGGGTAGAGGTCCTGGAAGTAGGAGTTCTGGAGAAAGTACTGGTTGTACATGAGGGTGGCGTTCATCTTGGGCCGGTCGAGGAGAAGCGCCATGGCCTTGCGCACCCTTACGTCATTGAAGGGAAATCGCCTCATGTTCATGGCGAAGCCCTGGAAGCCAAGGGGATGGGAGTTGTGGACGCGCTGCTTTACGATCCAGTTGCGGTCGAAGCTCTCGCCCGTGGTTTCCTTCACCCACATGCGGGCGGTGTACACGGGGTAGAGGTCGAAGGAGCCCTTCTTGAAGGCCTCGAAGGCGTTCTCCCGCTCCTCGTAGAAAAGGTACACGATCCGGTCGAAGTTGTAGACGCCCTTCGAGCTTGGGGACACGCGGTTCCACCAGTCGGCCCGGCGCTCCATGGTAAGCGAGACGCCCTGCTTCAAGGCCCCCATGCGGTAGGGCCCGGATACCACGGGAAAGGAGAAGTTCTCCTTGTTGAAGTCCTTGCCGGCGAAAACGTGGCTGGGAAGGATCAAAAAATCGCCCAGGGCCATGAGGTTCTTCCAGTGGACCTCCCTGGCCGTGAAACGGATGGTGGTCGCGTCCAGGACCTTGGGCGAGGAGAAGCGCGCGAGGGACACCTTGTGGGGGCCCGTCATGTTCTTGGGGTCCATGATGGCGTCGAAGGTCCACTTGACGTCCGCCGCGGTCACCGGTTTCCCGTCGCTCCAGCGGGCCCTTTTATCGAGAAAGAAGGTGTAGGTCTTCTTGTCGGCGGAGATGCTCCAGCGGGCCGCCAGCCCCGGCACGTACTCCAGGGTTATGGGGTCCATGCCAAGAAGCGTCTCGTACATGAGGCCGAAGACCTCGGATGAGAGGCTCGACGCCTCGAGGTAGTAGTTCAGGCTCTTGGGGGAGGGTCCGATGAAGATGGAAAGCCGCCCGCCGGCCTGGGCGTGGGCCCCGGCCAGGGGGCTTGGCTTGTCCTTCCAGCCGGCGCGGGGAAACATCTCGTCCGCCGCGAACGCGAGCCCCGCAATACACAGGATGAGTCCGAACAGGAAAAATCGCTTCATCGGAAAGCTCCTCGAAGGTTTGTAGGCAGGCCGGGGCGCCGTCAGGCCCTCTTGCCGCGCAAGACGTCCGTCATGGAGTACACCTTGCCGCGGGCCCGCTCGCGGAGCCGGGACTTGAGAAAGATCACGGCGTCGGCGGTGCCGTCGTAGTACACGTCGCGGCCCAGGATGTTGTGGGTGAAGGATACGGTGACGGTCCCGTCCGGCGAGGTCAGGGTATAGGTGTGATAGCCGTGCCCGCCAAGGTGATCCAGCGGGATCTTCCAGTCGAAGCGCTGGCGGTCCGGGTCGCGCTCGGACTCTATGGCCTCCACCGGAAAGTCCACCCCCATGGCGTTGAAATACGACACCATCGCCCTGGCGGTGCCGGAGGTGTCGGCCTTGCCCTTCTGGTGGCTCTCCCTGACCGCCAGCTTGTAGCCCTTGAAAAGCCCGGGGAAGTTCTGCGCCGCGTACTCCATCATGGCCGTAAGGCCCACTATGGGCTTGGCCATGTTGGGGGCGATCACCGCCGACGCGCCGGAATTCTCCACGGCGCGCGCCAGCGCCGCCCGGTCGCCGCCCGTGGTGCCCATCACGAAGGGGATGGAAAGGGACGCGTAAAGCTCCGCGTTGGCGTTAACGGCCGTGGGATGCGAGTAGTCCACCACGATGAACTCGCCCTCCTTTTCGAGAAGCCCGGAAAGCACCTCCCTGTGCCGCGCGGGCCCGGCGGGAAGAAGCCCGAAACCGCCCACGTCCACAGCTTTTTCCGGGACGCCCGGCCCGGTAAGGGCCTGGGGCAGCAGGATGAACCGGTCGTCTTTCACCATGTGCCTGGAAATGATGAGGCCCATCTTCCCCGGCACGCCGCTCATCACCACCTTCACGGGTTCCATATGGCCGCTCCTTTCAGTGCTGGTCCGGGATTCACCCCTACCTCATACCAGAATCCCCGCCCCCTGGCAACGCCTACGGCCCCCGGAGAGAGGCAAAAGCAAAGGCTGCCTCCGGCGGCCGGGGAGGCTACGCCCCCCCGGACCCCCGATAATGGCTCCGCTTGCTGCGCAACGCTCCGCCGTTTTTGGAGGGCTTCGCATCTTACCGCCCGAAGCCCGGAAGATTGGGAAAAATGGACTCCGCCGGGAGGCACTACTATTGAATGCAACCTGGTATCAACGGATCAAATCCGAACGGAAAGCCCTTGCGGCAAAGCCCCGTCCTTCGGGGGCTTGA
>JAKAGN010000445.1 GCA_021815525.1 Deltaproteobacteria bacterium | reverse complement strand
GGCGTCACGGGCGTGACGCCCACGGTTGTTGGCCTGGTGGCGTCCGCGGCGTTCCTTCTCTGGCGTTCGGCCGTTCCGTCATGGAGGGCGCTGGCTCTCGCGGCTTTGGCCCTGGGCCTGCTGATCCGGTTCAAGTGGCATCCAGCCTTTGTACTGGCGCTTGGGGCAGGCCTTGCCGCAACGGGGATAGTCCCATAAGATTACGCGATTTGCCTGAAGCCGGGCATATGGAACCACAGGAGGATCAAGGTGGGCCACAATCATAATCAGGGCGAGGCGATGGGCAAGCGCCTGCTGTTTTCGATGGTGTTGAATCTCATTATTCCCGCGGCCCAGATAGCGGGAGGCGTCGTCGCTGGAAGCGTGGCGCTGATATCGGATGCCGTGCACAACCTGGGGGATTTCACGGCCCTTCTGGTGGCCTACCTGGCCAACAAGGCCGGAAAGCGCGCGCCTTCGCTTCGCCACACCTTCGGCCTCAAGCGCATGGAGGTTTTCGCCGCCGTCATAAACGCGGCGCTTCTGGGCGCTTCGGGGGTTTACATCGCGGTGGAAGCCATTGATCGTTTCGCCCGCCCCACAACGGTTGCGACGGGCCTTGTGGCCCTGCTGGCCCTGGTGGGCATCGCCGGCAACGGGCTATCGGCCTGGCTCCTGCACAAGGATTCGGGGCACAGCCTTAACGCCCGGGGCGCTTTTTTGCACATGCTGGGCGATTTGATGACCTCCGTGGCCGTGCTTGTCGGCGCGCTTCTCATGAGGTTCGTCAAGCTGCCCTGGCTCGACCCGGCCCTCAGCCTGGCCATCGTGGCCTATATCGTCTTCAATTGCCTCGGCCTTTTGAAGGAGGCGGTTCACGTGCTGATGAACGGCACCCCCAGGGGCCTGGACCTAAAATTGGTCAAGTCCGCGGTGGAAGCCGTGCCGGGCGTGAAGGGAATCCACTATCTTCACGCCTGGAGCATGGGGGATGACTCGATGGCCCTCACCTGCCACGTGGTGGTGCCGGACCAATTGGTGAGCGGCACAGAGGCCCTGGCGCGGACGATCCATAAAAAGCTTCTGTTTCTGTTCGGAATAGATCACCCGGTTCTGCAGTTTGAAACCGGCGTCTGCGGCCACGGCGATCTTCTGTGCCAAATGGCCTGCAACGCCGATTCCGGATGCGGGCATGAGCATTGAGGCAAGCCTTCCCTCTACATTGCAAAGGAAAATTCAAATGAGATTCCAGCGTGTTGCAGCTCCGGCGATCCTGGTTTCAATTTTGCTTCTTTCGGGCGGCATCCTGATGGCCGGAGGGCCTTCGGAAAAAATTCCCCCGGTTCCGACCCCCGGCATGGTGACGATGGTGGACCTTGGAGCGGGCAGGTGCATTCCCTGCAAGATGATGGCCCCCATAATCGAGGAGTTGAAGAAGGAGTATGCGGGCCGGGCCTCCATCGTCTTCATCGACGTATGGGAAAACCGGGATCAGGCCGCAAGGTTCGGAATAAGCGGAATCCCCACCCAGATTTTCTACGACAAAAAAGGAAAGGAAGTCAGCCGCCACATGGGATTCCTGGACAAGGAAAGCATAATCGCAATTTTTCAAAAGCTGGGCGTGTCTTCCAGGCCTGGAAAAAAATAGGGGGGGCGCAATGCTTGACGAGCTGTTCCTTGCGGTCAACCAGTGGATGAGCGGAGGCGTCGCATTGGCCGCCGCGGGCTGCCTTGTGTGGGGCATGATAAGCGTGATGCTGTCGCCCTGCCACGTGGCCTCCATCCCCCTTATCGTGGGCTACGTGGCTGGGCAGGAAAGGCTTCTCGAAGCCAGGAGCGCGGCGAAATACGCCGTCGCCTTCACCGTGGGCCTTTTCATCACCATAGCCGCCCTGGGCGTCATCTGCTCCCTTCTAGGCCGCATGATGGGGGATGTGAGCCCCTACTGGACAATCCCGGTGGGGGCCGTTCTTCTGTGGGTGGCCCTCGACATGCTTGGGGTGAAGGTCTGCTCCATGTCGGGCGGCCCCATATCGAGGCTCCGGGTGAAAGGCATCCGCGGGGCCTTCATCTTGGGCCTTGCCTACGGGGTTCTTTCCGGCTCCTGCACCTTCGGCTTCATCGCCCCGATTCTTGCCGTAATCACGATTCAGCAAAAGGTTGCGACCGGTGTTTTATACATCGTCGTTTTCGGAATCGGACACTGCATACCCATAGCCGTTGCCGGCTCAAGCGCGGCCCTGGTGCGCAGGATTCTTACGAGCAACGCCTTCCACCGGGGCGGAATGTGGTTCCGGAAAGGCGCGGGCGTGCTGGTTGGCTGTCTTGGCTTCTACTTCATCCTGAGGCCGTTTCTTGAAAGCCGGCCCGGCTGAGCTTCGAGAGCCGGGCGGCATCGAAGCCATGCCGGCCCGCGGCTTGGCTTGAGACGGCCCCCGGCCGGTCGCTTGGGATGGTTTTACTTGGCGGCGGGCTTCGTCTCCGGGGCCTTGCCGCCCATGCGGGAGCGGGTTTCGGCGATGAGATCCAGGGCCTTGTGGTGCACGCCGACATCCGGATAGCGGGTCATGACGTTCTCGAAGCGCTTCAGGGCCGCGGCGTAGTTCCCGTGCCTGAGGTAGTAGCGCCCGATCGTAAGCTCGTGCTCGGCCAAGTGCTCCTGGCAAGTGCGGATGGGGTCCGCGGCCTTCTTCGCGTAGGGGGAGGCGGGATACTCGGAGATGAGCCGGTTGAAGGCGGCGAGAGCCTCGCTGGCCGGCGTCTGGTCGCGGTCGGCATCCCGGAGGCGCTTGTAGTGGCACATTCCAAGCTGATAGATGACGTAGGGCACGGCCTCGTTGGCCGGGTGCATCTTTTCGAAATGATCGTAGCCTACCGCGGCCTCCTCGTACTCCTCCCGCTGAAAATGGGCGTCCGGGAGCTTAAGCTCCGCCAGGATCAGGAACTTGGAGAAGGGGTACCAGTCGCGGAGCATCTCGAAGTCCCGGATGGAGTCGGTGTAGTCGCCCCGGGTGTAGGCGGCCATGCCGTCGCGGGCCAGCTCCTCCGCCGTGCGTTCGGGGGCTC
>JAKAGN010000444.1 GCA_021815525.1 Deltaproteobacteria bacterium | reverse complement strand
CTCTCGGCTTCCGGCCGAAAGCGCTTTCTCGGGGCAAACGGCGATGCAGCCGCCGCAGCCGTGGCACATCTCGGGAAAGGTCATCAGGACCTTACCCATTACGCTTATGGCCTTGTACTGGCAGAGCCTGGAGCAGGCCCTGCAAAGGTTGCAGAGGCTTTCGTCGGCCACGGGAGTCAGAAGGTTCGCGGGGGCGCTTCCGGAGATTTCCGGCTTAAGGAATAGGTGCAGGTTGGGCTCCTCCACATCGAGGTCAACGGCCGCAACCCCTCCGCCCCAGACCGAGACCAGCGAGGCTGAAACCGTTGTCTTGCCCGTGCCGCCCTTGCCGCTTGCAACGGCCACCATCATGCCCGTTTCCTTTCAAAAACCAGAAAGCGTCTCCGCTTGAGGGGCCCTACCTGTTGGGAGCGTCCGCGAAGGAAACATTCCCATCGGCGTAACGCTTCAATACCTCCCCCACCGTGAGCCCTCCTAAATCCTCTACGATTTTTATTCCGGCGGCCTTCAAAGCGGCGAAGGCCTTGGGGCCCACGTAGCCGGTGAGGACGACGCCCGCCCCGGAGTTGGCCACGGTTTCGGCGGCCTGTATGCCAGCGCCCTGCCCCCTTGCCTGGGAAGCGCCGTTATCGAGGTACTCGAAGGCGCCGCTTTCAGTGTCCATGATTATGAACCCCGCGGCGCGGCCGAAGCGCGGGTCCACAAGATCGTCAAGGCCCGGGCCTTCGCTCGATACAGCTACTTTTACGCTTTTCATCGGTCTTGTTCCTTTATCCGTCGAATAAGCTTTTCTGCACGCGGGGCGGTCGCCCGCGCCCTCCCGTTCCTCCCGGCCTTCAACCGTAAAGCTTCCGCCCTCTATTTTAAGCGCCATGCCAAGGACCACCGCCTCGGCCACGGTCTTCCTGGCCTGCGCCAGGACGCGCCCGAAGGTGTGGCGGGAGATTTTCATGCGGGCAGCGGCGGAATCCTGGTCCAGGCCCTCGATCTCGGCCAGGCGCAGGGCCTCGTAGCCCTCAACGGTGAGCACGGCCTCCTTCAAAAGCTGCATGGATACACCCCGGGGCTTGAAGTAATTCACGCCGGGCCGGTTTTCCACGAAGCGGCATTTTCTCGGGCGGGTCATGGCGCTCTCTCCGGTAATGCTCTTGTGAGCAGAATTAATATCGTCCCGATAAATGTCCCTGTCAATAGTTTTCCCTTATTTTTTTCAGGGAATTTTTATGAAGAGCCAGCACATTAAATTTACATGCGGGACACCATGATTGCCGAATGGAAGCGGATGGGCTACATGAATACCATGTCATTCATTGCGGAAAAGTTTCCGAGACATAATCTGTCTATCCCTGGTGGCTCGGCATGGATCGCTTGCATGCCCACCACAGGTCCAATCTTTTGCTAAAATACAGGAAGTATTAAGGGCGGTTGGCCTGGACCGAAGCCCATGACATGGAATATTTCCGGCCGGCGAACTTCGGGGGACCCCGTGAAAATCAAGTTGGATTTGTCCAGGCACTGCGTAGAAACGGCAGCCCGCAAGGCCCACGAGACCCGAATCAGGGCCTTCTTCAGGGCCTCCGACGAAAAGCGGCCGGAGATACTTTCCGAGCTTGCGGCCCTGCGCGGGTTTCTGGAAAGCACAGATTTTCCGGAAGCCCGTTTCCGTTATCCGGTGCTTGCCGGAGGGACGGACAAGGAGATCATACTGGAAGGAAACGGGGAAGACACCCTTGTCCTCGCCTTCGACGAATCCAAAATCCCGCCTCCCAAAAAGCTTAAGGAGCCTCATGGCCGGGCCGGGTGAACCCGCGCGCCGGGACCGGCCTTAACGAATGGAATGAAAGATCCAGGCAAGACGGCCGCTCCGGGCCATGATCCTGGCCGCGAGGCCTCGAAACCAGGCCGGCGGCTTTCCGGCGGCTTTAGCCGTGTTATAAGGCGCGGGGCCCTCCTTGTGCATGACTGCAAGCGCCTTTAATTCCTCCAGGTTCCCGCCGCGTTCCAATATGATTTTCCATGCGCAGTCCCGTTCGGGCTCAAGCGCGCAGGCACGGCCCTCCTGGGGATATTCCCGGCACGGCCCATAAAGCTTCTTCTTGGGACAAGCGCTGACGGGGCATATACCCTGCGTCAGTGTCAGCACGCAGCTGCCGCAACCCTTGCAGGTGCTGGTCGCCACGGGGTCCGTACTGGCGGTTATGGTGGAAACGCCCACGGTGTCGAGGGGAGCGAGCACCGCAAGGCCCGGGAGAAGCAGGAAGGCGCTCTTGACGCCGCCCGCGCACGCGACGAGCGCGACAGCGTCTATTAAGGGGCGGACCGGCTCAATGTACGTCCGGACGGCGTCGCGCATGATCTCCTCCGAGCAGCACGCGTTTATGCATGCTTTGGCGGCCGTTTCCACGCCCCATCCGGCCAGGAGCTCCGAAAAGGAGTCAAGCCCGGCCTGCCCGCCGGTTCCGCAGAGATTGGCGCAAACGCCGCAGGACAAAACGGCCACGCGTCGCGCGCCGCCCAGCAGGGAACGGATTTCCTCCTTGGACTTCCACCTTGTCTTTATCATGGCCTCAATGCCGAAAGGAGTTCGGGACCGGCTTTCTGGAAGAGAAGCCGCCACCTCTTAGCGCCAGTGCGTGCGATGAGCCCCATCCGTCCGGAAAGGGGCCGCGAGATGTCGTCGCCAAGAGCGGAAAGCAGGAGCTCCGGCATGTAACGCAACCTTACCCCGCTTATACGGCTCGTAAAGGACATGGTGATGAAGCAGCCCGGACAGTTCAGGGCCACCTCCCCTACCCCGGCCTCTTTCACATCCCTGTACTTCCTCCACTGGGCCGGCAGCAGGCTCTTGAAAATATTGGAGTTCCTGACCACGCTCGCGGCCCCGCAGGAGAGATTACCGCTTCCGTGGTGGGGCAGCTTTACGCAGTTGACGCCGGCCGATTCGTAAAGCCCGCTGAGGGCCCCGGAAAAATCCGGCCCCAGCTCGGTGGCGTAGCATGACTCGTGGATCGCGGCCGTGAAGGAGAGGGGCTTTTTAATCGCAAGG
>JAKAGN010000443.1 GCA_021815525.1 Deltaproteobacteria bacterium | reverse complement strand
GATCTACCATCGCCGACGACTGCTACCCCGCCCTTCTCCGGCAGGTTCCCGACCCGCCCCCCTTTCTCTATGTTTACGGCTCACTTTCCGCGTCCAGCCGGGCCGTGGCCCTGGTGGGCTCGCGGAGCCCCTCGGGCTACGGACTGGACGTTTCCCGGCGCATGGCCCGGGACCTTGCCGCGGCGGGGGTAACGGTGGTCTCGGGCGGGGCCCGGGGCATAGACACCGCGGCCCACGAGGGGGCCCTTTCGGGCGGGGGGCGAACCTGCGCGGTTTTGGGCTGCGGCCTTTCTCTCGTGTATCCGGCCGAAAACAGGGACCTTTTCGAGGCGGTGGCCCAAAGCGGAGCGGTGGTCTCGGAGTTTCCCATGAACGCCAAGCCCGAAGCCTGGCGCTTTCCGCCCAGGAACCGCATCATCTCCGGCATGTCGGCCGGGGTGGTGGTGGTGGAGGCCGCGGCCCGCTCGGGCTCCCTGATCACCGCGCGCCTGGCGGGGGAGCAGAACCGCGAGGTCTTCGCCGTGCCGGGCTCGGTTACATCCCTGAAAAGCGCGGGAACCCACCGGCTCATACGCCAGGGGGCCTGCCTGGTGGAGTCCGCCGCCGACATCCTGGAGGTCCTGGAGCCTTTGTTCGGCCACCTGGAAACGGCCCTCGGGGAGCCGCTTCCCGCGCCGGAGCCGTCCATGCCGCCTGATCTCACGCAGGACGAGGCCCTGGTTTACGGCGCGCTGGAAGCCTACCCCATCCATGTGGACGAGCTTTGCCGCAAGGTGGGCCTTTCCGCCGGCGTGCTCTCCGGCGTCCTTCTATCCCTGGAGCTTTCGGGCCTCGTTCGCCAGGCTCCGGGCAAACTGTTCGTAAGAGGCGAAAGATAAAGTGGAAAAGCCCCTAGTCATCGTGGAGTCGCCCACCAAGGTCAAGACCTTGAAGAAATACCTGGGAAACGCCTTCAACGTGGAGGCCACCGTGGGCCACATCGTGGACCTTCCCCAGAAGGAGATCGGCATAGACGTGGAGCACGGCTTCGAGCCCAAGTACGAGGTGATCCCCGGAAAGGGCAAGGTTGTGGCCAAGCTTCGGAAGGCCGCCTCCGAGTCATCCGAAGTGTATCTTGCGCCCGACCCCGACCGCGAGGGCGAGGCCATAGCCTGGCACACCGCCAAGGTGCTGGAAAAAAAGGGCCGCGTGTTCCACCGCGTCCTTTTCCACGAGCTTACCGAATCCGCCATTAAAAAGGCCATGAGCGAGCCCACGGCCCTCGATCGCCACAAGTTCGACGCCCAGCAGATACGCCGCACCCTGGACCGGCTGGTGGGCTACCAGGTCTCGCCCCTTCTATGGCGCAAGGTCAAAAGCGGGCTTTCCGCGGGCCGCGTCCAGACGGTTGCGGTGCGCCTCATCTGCGAGCGGGAGCGGGCCATCTACGCATTCATCCCCGAGGAGTACTGGAGCATAACGGCGCACCTGGAAAAGCCCGGCGCGCCCCCCGCCTTCACGGCCCAGCTGCGCACAAGGGACAAGAAGAAGCTCGCCGTCAAAAACGGCGAGGAGGCGGCGGCCATCGTCGCGGCCCTGGAAAGCCTCGATTTTTTCGTGGAGAAGGTGGAAAAAAAGCGGGTCAAGAAAAACCCCCTGCCCCCCTTCACCACCAGCAAGATGCAGCAGGAGTCCATAAAAAAGCTCCGCATGAGCGCCAAGAAAACCATGATGGTGGCCCAGGAGCTTTACGAGGGAATCGAACTGGGCCCCGGCGAGCCCGTGGGGCTTATAACCTACATGCGCACCGACTCCACCCGCATAGCCCCGGAGGCCGCGCAGGAGGCCCTGGAGTTCATCGGCGCCACCTTCGGAAAGGACTACCGCCCCGAAAAGCCCCGCTTCTTCAAGAACACCAAGAAGGTCCAGGACGCCCACGAGGCCATCCGCCCCACATCGGTCTACAACACCCCGGAAAAGGTGGCCCCCTTCCTCTCCCCCGACCAGCAGAAGCTCTACCGCCTCGTCTGGCAGCGCTTCGTGGCCTCCCAGATGGAGCCCGCGCTCCTGGACAAGACCACCGTCTCGATACAGGCCGGCCCCTACGGCTTCGTGGCCACGGGCCAGATCGTGGCCTTTCCCGGCTTCACCATACTCTACGAAAGCGCCGAGGACGCGGCCGACAAGGACGAAAGCAAGCTCCCGCCGCTTACGGCCAAGGACCCCTTGAAGCGCCTTGCGATAGAGCCCAGGCAGCACTTCACCCAGCCGCCGCCCCGCTTTTCCGAGGCGACGCTCGTCAAGGAGCTGGAGGAGCAGGGAATCGGACGGCCCTCCACCTACGCCGCCATCCTCTCCACCATCCGCGACAAGAACTACGTGGAGCTCATCAAAGGCTACTTCCGCCCCACCGAGCTGGGATTTGTGGTGAACGACATCCTGGTCCAAAGCTTCACCCACATCTTCGACGTAAGCTTCACGGCCCGCATGGAGGACGACCTGGACCGCGTGGAAACCGCCCAGGCCGAGCCCATCGAGGTCCTTTCAAGCTTCTACGGCTCCTTCAAGGGCGCCTTGGACGCGGCCTCCGGCACAATGGTCTCCGTCAAGGGCGTGGGCCTTCCCGCGGGCCTTTCCTGCCCCGCCTGCGGCAAGCCCGTGAACATAAAGGTGGGCAAGAACGGCCCCTTCCTGGCCTGCACCGGCTACCCCGAGTGCCGCTTCACCAGCAACTACACCCGCGATGAAAAAGGCCTCGTGAAGGCCGAAACCGTGGAGCTTCCCACGGTCGAGGAAACGATTCTGTGCGAGAAATGCGGCAAGGAGATGGCCGTGCGTCAAGGCAAGTTCGGCCCCTTCCTGGCCTGCACCGGCTACCCCAAGTGCAAGAACACACGGAACCTTGGCGAAAACGGCGACAAGGACAAGAACGGCGCGGCGCGGGCCACCGGCGTCAAGTGCCCCCAGGACGGATGCAGCGGTGAGATAGTGGAGAAACGCTCCCGCCAGGGCAAGATTTTCTTCTCCTGCAACCGTTACCCGGACTGCACCTACGCCATCTGGGACCGGCCCGTCCCCCGCCCC
>JAKAGN010000034.1 GCA_021815525.1 Deltaproteobacteria bacterium | reverse complement strand
AAGATACGGGAAGCTTGCGGTTTGCCCCACGCCCCAGCCCATGGCCTCGGAGTCCCCGGCCACGATGATCTCGGGCTCGCGGAGGCTTTCCTCGTCGTCCCGGAGGCCCGCGCTGTTTACGGAGACCTCGGTGGAAAACTCGGGGTTTCCGAAGGTGGAGCGGCCGGGCTTGAGGATGTAGCCGAGCACGGGGTCCCAGCGGGCGGAGTCGGTCTGGTACTGGATCTCGTTGGCGTCGTGGAGCCAGTACTGGATGCGGGCCTCGGCCGCCAGGAAGCGGGGCGAGACCGAGAGTATCCAGGTGTGCCGGATGGCGGCGTAGAAGTAGCCCTCGACGATCAGGCACGGGACAATGACTGCCGCGGCGAGGCAGAATAGGGCGAACAGGGCCCGGCGGAGCCATCGGGACCGGGGCTTCACCGGGAGCCTCCCATGTCGCCGAAAAGGTGCTGGACAAGGACCAGGGCCGCCAGCACCGCGGTTTCGGCCCGGAGTATCCGGGGGCCCAGCCCGGCGCTTGTGAAGCCAGCCTCGCGCATCCTGCCGGCCTCGCAATCCGTAAAGCCGCCCTCGGGACCCAGGACCAGGAGAACCGAGCGGGGAGGGGGGAGCCCGGCCGCGACCTCGGCAAGAAGCCGCGGCTCCTTTTCCCAGAACAGGAGGGCTAAGTCGTGGCGCTCCCTCTCGGCCAGGATCTCGTCGATATCCGCCGCGAATTTCACCCTGGGCGGGGCCGGACGGCCGCACTGCTTCACGGCTTCGAGGGCTATGCGCTCCCACCGGCCAAGGCGGGCGGCCACGCGCTTGGCGTCGGGCCGGGGCACGGAGCGGGCGGCCGGGAAGGGCAGGAAGGCGGAGATTCCCAGCTGGGTGGCGGCGGAGAGGCACTCGTCCATCTTGTCGGCCTTCAAAAGCGCCGGGGCCAGGGTGATGGAAAGGCCGGGCTTTTGAGGCGCCGGGTGCGCCTTTTCCACGACGGCGGTCACCGAATCGGCGGAGACCTCTGTCAGCCGCGCATCGTAGCGGTTTCCGGCCCCGTCGAAAAGCTCCACCGCGCCGCCCGGGGAAAGCCGCAGCACGCGCGCCGCGTGGCGGGCCTCCGCGTCCGGAAGGCGGACGGTCTCCCCTTGGCTTATGGGCTTTTCGATGTAAAAGCGGCGCATGGCTTGTCTTTTCTTGTTTCCGTGCCGCCCGGAACGGCCCGGGCCTTATCGTCGGATTGCTTCCTCATAGCAAATCCGGCGCGGCCGGTAAACAAATCTCGCGGAAGCCCAAGGCCCCGGCCAAGGGGAGGGGCGCTTCTCACGATTGCCGCGCCTTCCTCACCTTATGGACTTCGGGTAGAGCCAGGAGCCGATGCCCACCAGGACCGCGAAGACCGCGGCCTCCATGGCGAAATCCACCCCCAGTCCCATGGCGCTCCTCGCGCCCGGTATCATGAGGGCCCGCAGGGCGTCCACCTGGTAGGTGAGGGGGTTTCCCGAGGAGAGCGTCCTAAGCCAGCCCGGCATGACGGAAAGCGGGTAGATGGCGTTGCTGGCGAAAAAAAGCGGCATGGTGAGCACCTGGCCTATGCCCATGAAGCGCTCGCGGGTCTTCACGAGGCAGGCTATGACGAGGGAAAAGGTGGAAAAGAGCGCGGCTCCCAGCATGAGGAAAAACAGGACGCCGAGGATGGACGAAGGCGTCAGGACGAGCCTCGCCCCCAGGAGAAGACCCAGGACGCATACGACGACGGCCTGGGAAAGGGCCCGGACGCCCGCCGCAAGGGCCTTTCCCGTGACCAGGGCCGGCCGGTACGCGGGGCTTGCCAGGTACTTGCTCAAGATGCCCAGGTCCTTTTCCCAGATGAGGGAAATGCCGTAGAAGATGGAAAGAAAAAGCACGCTCTGGGCCAGGACCCCCGGCACCATGAACTCGAGATAGCCCACGGAGCCCGTTGGTATGGCGCGGGTCCGGGCCATGACCGTGCCGAAAACCCCCAGCCACAGAACCGGCTGGACCGCGCGGGTGAAGAGCGAGAAGGGATCGCGCCTTATCTTCACGGTTTCCACCCACAAGATGGTGGCGGTCTGCCGGAAAAAATCAGCCAGGACCCGGAATATCAGCGATGCCAAGCCTTGCCTATCCGAGCCGGCTTGCTGTCTTGCGGACTTGTGCGATGTCACGGTAGCGCCCTCCCGATTCCATGGAGCTTCCTGTGAAATGAACGAAGGCCTCGTCCAGGCTTTCCGCGCCTCCGGCCTCCTCCTTGAGGCTTTCCACTGTGCCGATGGCCGCTATGCCGCCCCTGTGCATGATGGCCACCCGGCTGCAAAGCTCCTCGGCCTCCTCCATGTAGTGGGTCGTGATGATGATGGCGGCCCCGGAGCTTTCCCTTAAGCTTCTGACGCTCTCCCACACGGCGCGGCGGGCAACCGGGTCCAGCCCCACGGTGGGCTCGTCCATGAAAAGGACCCTCGGCCTGTGGAGTATGGCCTGGGCGATCTCCAGCCTGCGGATCATGCCGCCCGAGTAGTTGCGGGCCAGCAAGCCGGCCGTTTCGGAAAGCCCCATGGCGGAAAGCGCGTCCCGCACCCGCTCCCTGCGCTCGGAGCGCGGCACGCCGTAAAGCCTGGCCATGGTCATGAGGTTTTCGTAGCCCGTGAGGCCGCCGTCCGCGGAAAGGAGCTGGGGTATGTAGCCGATCCGCCGCCGCACCTCCCGGGGCTCCCTCCTTATGTCGAAGCCCGCCACCCGCGCCTCCCCTGATGTGGGGGGCAGTAGCGTGACGAGCATCCTGATGAAGGTGGTCTTGCCCGCGCCGTTGGGGCCCAGAAGCCCGAAGATGACGCCGTCGGGGATTGTGAGGTCCAGGCCGTCCACGGCGGTGAAGTCCCCGAAGCGGCGGGTGAGCCCGCGTGTCTCGATGGCGGCCCGCTCCCCGCTTACGGAAAAAATTCCGGTATCAGCGCTTGTCGTCATGGCATTTGTCGTCCTTTTCGTCCGCAAGGCGATTCCGCAAAAGATCGAGCCCCCGGGCCAGGGCGCGAAGCTCGTCCGCGGGGCTTGCCGAAAGCCGCCCCGCCACGTAGGCGCGTGCGCCTTCCCGGGCGGCCCGGGTCAGCTCCTCGCCCGCCGGGGTGAGGAAGACCTCCACGCGCCGCCGCTCCTCGGGATGGGCCTTGCGCGTCACGAGACCGGCCTGCACCAAGCGCTCCACCATGATGGACGCCGTGGCCCCGGTCACCCCCAGATGCTCGGCGATGACGGTCAGGGAGGAGCCAGGATGGCGTCCCAGGAAGACCAGCACCCGGAACCGGGGCACGGAAAGCCCGGCCCCGCCCTGCCTCCTCATCTCCCGGCGGAGCACCCGCATCACCAGGGGCACGGTTTCCAGCACCAGGCGCGCGCAGGCCCCGGCTTCCGTGGCGCCGCCTTCCCCTTTTGTTTCGTCTTCATTGTTCATTGTTTGCCTCTCTTATTGTTTGCCTGACTAATTATTAGTCCATCAAGATGGTTTGTCAAGGGATATTTCTTTCAACGAATCCATCGGCCGGGCCGTCGGGCCGTTCTTGACAGGCAATGGCGGGTTTGCTAAAAGTAACCGATTGAGGTTTGACGAAAGGCGCGGAGCGTCCGCGCCAGCTTTTTCCGGCGAGGCGGTTGCCCTCTTTTAAAGGCCGTTTCGCCGGGCAAACGCCTCAAAAGGGTGAACCTGTAAGAGCGAGGTCCTGACGCCATGTCCGCCGATGAAGATCTCACCATCGGCATCGAGATCGTTCCGGGAGAAAACACGCCGGCCCGGGGCATTTCGCTGCCGCCCGACGCCATCCCCATGTCGGACGCCGCGTCCCTGTCGAGCGAGGACGTGGCCCGCATCGCCGCCGAAACCGCGGCGAACGTGCGGGAAATGATCATGGAGCGCATCGATCACATCGTAAACCACGCGGTCACCGAGGCCGTCGAGGCGCAGTTGAAGAAGCTCGCCGGCCTTCCCTGAATCCGGCCGCCGCGGGACTGCTCCCTCCGCCCGGACTTCCTCCGGCGTCACGGCCCGCGTGTTTCGGCCGGGTGGAGACCCATTTTTCGCATCGGTTTTTTGGGGCGCCTTCATCCGGAGGGCGCCCCGGGTTTTCCGGGGATCAACGCGTTGATCCCCTTATTTTTTTGCGGACACGAAGAAACGCACGCCGGCGCTTCCGGCGAAACGACAACGAGGAACCATGAACCAAGCTGCCCCCATTGAAAAATCCTACGAACCCCGTGAGGTGGAGGCGCGCTGGTACGCCTTCTGGGAGGAGAACGGCCTTTTTGCGGCCGATCCCGGAAAAAACGGCAAGCCGTACTCCATAGTGATTCCGCCCCCCAACGTGACGGGCGTCCTCCACATGGGCCACGCCCTCAACGTCACGGTGCAGGACATCCTCTGCCGCTTCCACAAGCTAAACGGCGCAAGCGTCTTGTGGATGCCCGGCACGGACCACGCCGGCATCGCCACCCAGAACGTTGTGGAAAGAAAGCTTGCCGAAGAGGGGCTTACCCGCCACGCTGTGGGCCGCGAGGCCTTCATCGAACGGGTGTGGGAGTGGCGCAAGACCTACGGCGGCGCCATCATATCGCAGCTGAAGCGCCTGGGCGCCATGTGCGACTGGAAGCGGGAGCGATTCACCATGGACGAGGGCCTCTCAAAGGCCGTCCGCAAGGTGTTCGTGGAGCTTCACAAGGAAGGCCTGATCTACCAGGGCGACTACATAATAAACTGGTGCCCCCGCTGCCACACGGCCCTGGCGGATCTCGAGGTGGAGCACGAGCTTCGTGAAGGCCATTTGTGGCACATCCTCTACCCCTTCGCGGAAGGGGAGGGGGGGCTCGTGGTGGCCACCACCCGGCCCGAGACCATGCTGGGCGACACGGCCGTGGCGGTGAACCCCAAGGACGAGCGCTACGCCGGGGCCCCGGGCCGCATGGTGACGCTGCCCCTCATGAACCGCCCCATTCCTGTCATCGCCGACGAGTACGTGGACCCCTCCTTCGGCACAGGCGCCTTGAAGGTGACCCCGGCCCACGACCCCAACGACTTCAACCTTGGCGTCAAGCACGGCCTTCTATCCATAAAGGTGATCGGCGACGACGGCTCCATGACCGAGGCGGCCGGCCCCTACAAGGGCCTCGACCGCGCCGAGTGCCGCAAGAAGGTGGTGGAGGACTTGAAGGCCAAGGGCCTCCTTGTCAAGATTGAGCCCCACGAGCACGGCGTCGGCCACTGCTACCGCTGCAAGACCATCGTGGAGCCCAACCTTTCCAAGCAATGGTTCGTGAAGGCCGGGCCGCTCGCGGAAAAGGCCCTCGAGGTTGTCCGCAACGGCGAGATACGCATCATCCCCGAGCCCTGGACCAAGAACTACTACGACTGGCTGGAAAACATCCGCGACTGGTGCATCTCCCGCCAGATATGGTGGGGACACCGCATCCCCGCCTGGACCTGCGAAAGCTGCGGCAAGCTCTCGGTCTCCATGGAGGACCTCACGAGCTGCCCCGGCTGCGGTAAAGACACGGTGACCCAGGACTCCGACGTTTTGGACACCTGGTTCTCCTCGGCGCTGTGGCCCTTCTCCACCATGGGCTGGCCCGACGAAACCCCGGAGCTTGCCGCCTTCTACCCCACATCGGTGCTGGTCACGGGCTTCGACATACTCTTCTTCTGGGTGGCCCGCATGGTGATGATGGGGGTCCACTTCGCGGGCGGCGTGCCCTTCAAGGACGTCTACATCCACGCCCTGGTGCGGGACGCCGAGGGCAAGAAGATGAGCAAGTCCAAAGGCAACGTCATCGACCCCGTGGAGGTGATGGACGCCTACGGCACCGACGCCTTCCGCTTCACCCTGGCGGCCTTCGCGGCCCAGGGCCGGGACATAAAGCTATCCGTGGAGCGCGTGGACGGCTACCGCCACTTCGTGAACAAGCTCTGGAACGCCGCCCGTTTCACCCTGGGGCACCTGGCGGCGCACCCGGAGGCCGCCGGCGCCTCCATGAAGCCCACGGCCCTTTGCGACCGCTGGATTCTCTCGCGCCTCTCGGCCCTCATCGAAAGCGTGGACAGGAACATCCGCGAGTACCACTTCAACGAGGCCGCGGGCGATCTTTACAAGTTCGTGTGGCACGAGTTCTGCGACTGGTACTTAGAGGCCATAAAGCCCATAGTCTACGACAAGACCGGAACCCTGGACCCGGCACCCACAATCTCGACCCTCTCGCGGGTCTTCCACGACCTTCTCATCCTCCTCCACCCCTTCATCCCTTTCGTGACCGAGGAGCTGTGGCACAAGCTATCGGGCGCCGACGGCTCCATCATGAACGCCCGCTTTCCCGCAGCCCTCGACCCGGCCGCCGGCCTTGCTCCCGACCCCGAGGCCGAGGCCGCCATGGAGCTTGTGATGGGCGTCGTTACGGCCATTCGTAACGTGCGGGGCGAGATGAACATAGCGCCTTCCACCGGGCTTTCCGTGGAGATCCACGCGGCCGACGACGCCTCAGCCGCCATCCTCTCCGCCCAGACCGGCGCGGTCTCGCCTCTTGCCCGGCTCTCCCGCCTTGCAATCTTGCGGAACGCCGAACGCCCCAAGGGCGCGGCCTTCGCCTCCGTCATGGGCCACGGCGTGTTCGTGCTCCTCGAGGGCGTCTTGGATCTCACTAAGGAAATGGAACGCCTCGAAAAGGAGATCGGAAAGCTCACCAAGGAGCTAGTGGGCGTCAACAAGAAGCTAGCCAGCGAGGACTTCCTCGCCAAGGCCCCAGCAGCCATAGTGGAAAAGGTCCGCACCGAGCAGGCCGAAAGCGAGGAAAAACGCCAGCGACTCACCGGCACCCTCGAAAAACTCCGCCAGCTTAGCGCGGGAGCGTAAAGACTGCCTCCGGCGGCCGGGGGCGCAAACCGCCCCCGGACCCCCGTTATGCGCTGGGCGCGTTGCTGCGCAACGCGCCCAGCGGGTTTTCCAGGGCTTCGCATTTTTCCGGTCACCATCTGGAAATGCCGCTGACACCGATAGTGGTGAGAAAATCCGGCCCTCTACCCGACAAGGGAAGGAAAAAATGCACCGGTCCGAAAGCCCATCCGAACTCTTAAGACCACCGTCAACCCACGAAGGTTCGCAGGTCCGGCGGCTCGTGGAGCTTGCCCTCGATGAGGACATCGGCCCGGGGGACGTCACCACCGAGGCCGCCATCCCCGAAGACGCGCGGGGCAAGGCCCTGATCCTCGCGGGAGAAAGCTGCGTCGTGGCGGGGCTCTTCGTGGCCCGGCTGGTGTTCCAACTACTTGACCCTGAAACGGTTTTTTCGCCGCTGGTGCGTGACGGCGACCTCGTGGAAAAGGGCGCGGCCCTGGCCAGGGTCGAGGGCCGCGCGCGGGTGCTCCTCACCGGCGAGCGCACGGCGCTTAATTTCCTCCAAAGGCTCTCGGGCGTGGCCACCCACGTCCGGGCCTTCCTGTCGAACCTTCCCAAAGGCCCCCTGAAGGTCCTGGACACCCGAAAGACCACCCCGGGCTTCCGGGTCCTGGAAAAGTACGCTGTAAGGGTCGGCGGCGGCGCGAACCACCGCATGGGGCTTTTCGACGGCGTCCTCATCAAGGACAACCACGTGGCCGCGTGCGGCGGGGTCACGGCGGCCGTGGCGCGGGTGCGCAACTCCGCGCCCCACACCCTTAAAATCGAGGTGGAGGCGGACACCCTGGAGCAGCTCGCGGAGGCCCTGAACGCGGGGGCCGACGCCGTGCTCCTCGACAACATGGACGACGAGACCATCCGGAAGGCCGTGGACTTGAACCAAGGCCGCGCCGCCCTGGAGGTTTCGGGCGGCGTCACCGAGGAGCGCCTTCCCGTCCTCGCCACCCTGGGCGTCGACATGGTCTCGGCCGGTCGCCTCACCCACGCGGCAAGAAGCGTGGATATAAAGATGGATATAGAGTGAGAAATCCTCCGGTTAGAAAGCCCCCCCTCCTTTACCAAGGCCTCGGATAGCGGAATCGCCCGGCCCGTTTGCCCCTCTTCCGCGCCTCAATCGTTGTCCGGTAAAATGCGAAGCCCTCATGAAACCTGCTCCGCGTTGCGCAGCAACGCGGAGCCATTATCGGGGGGCCGGGGGGACGTAGTCTCCCCGGACGCCGGAGGCATGTTTTTTCCTGTCTTCTTCTTATGCTTTTCAATGCCTTGCATTTGTGGTAGGGAACGCGGCCATGAGCCAGATAATCTGCATCGCCAATCAAAAGGGGGGGGTGGGCAAGACCACCACGGCCACGAACCTTGCCGCCGCCTTCGCCATGGCCGGAAAGAGGACGCTTCTGGTGGACCTGGACCCCCAGGGAAACGCCACCACGGGGATCGGGGTGGACAAGAAGGCCCTGGAACGGACCCTTTACCACGCGTTGATGGGGGAGGCGGCGCTTGCGGACGTTGTGTGCGAGACGGCCGTTGAAGGCCTTTCCGTGGCGCCCGGGCGCATCGAGCTCGCCGGTTTCGAGGTGGAGTTCGTGGACCGGCCGGAGCGGGAGCGTGTGGTGAAGTCGCTTCTTGCAACGGTTTCGGGCGATTACGACTTCATCCTAATGGACTGCCCGCCCGCGCTTTCGCTTCTCACCATAAACGCCATGACCGCGGCCACGTCCCTCATAATTCCGCTCCAGTGCGAGTTCTACGCCTTGGAGGGCCTGGGCCAGCTTGTCGCCACCATAAGGCGCATCAAGAAGAGCCTGAACCCGCGCCTTGGTATCGCCGGAATACTCCTTACCATGTTCGATTCCAGGATCAACTTGAGCCGCCAGGTTGCGGACGAGGCCGGCAAGCATTTCAAGGAGCTGGTTTTCGAGACGCGGATTCCAAGGAACGTGCGCCTGGGGGAGGCCCCCAGCTTCGGAAAGCCCATCCTTGTGTACGATCCGGCTTCCTCCGGGGCGAAAAGCTACCTGGAGCTGGCGCGCGAGATTATCGGAACGCGAAAAAAAGCATAAGCCGTGAAGGGATCCCCATGAAAGAAGAGAAGGACAAGGCGGCAAAACCCAGGCGGAGCGCCCTTGGGATGGGTCTCGACGCCCTTTTCCCGGACATGGGGTCCATGGACGCCGATAACGGCGCCGGCGCGCCGGGCTACTTTTTTTGCGACACGGCGCTTTTGAAGCCCAACCGCTTTCAGCCCAGGAAGCGCTTCGACGAGGAGAGCCTCCGGGAGCTTGCGGACTCCATAAAGCGGGAGGGGCTTATCCAGCCCATCGTGGTGCGGGCCGCCGGCTCCGGCTACGAGATCGTGGCCGGGGAGCGCCGGATGCGGGCGGCGGTGATGGCGGGCTTGAGCCAGGTCCCGGTGGTGCTGCGTGAGATATCCGACGAGGAGCTGCTCCTTTTCGCCATCGTGGAGAACATCCAGCGTTCGGATTTGAACCCCATGGAGGAGTGCGAGGGGCTTCACCAGCTGGTGTCCGAGTTCGGCTTGACCCAGGAGGAGGTGGCCGAGCGGGTGGGGAAGAAGCGCTCCACCGTGGCCAACATTTTAAGGCTCAAGAACCTTCCCCAGGCCATACAGGAGGGCTTGAGGCAGAGCCAGATCAGCATGGGGCACGCCCGCGCCCTTCTGGGGCTCGAAAACACGGCGCGCCAGATGCTGGCCTACAAGACCGTTTGCGCCAAGGAGCTTTCGGTGCGGGCCACGGAGGAGCTGGTGGAGGCTTTGAAGGGCGCTGCCGCGGGGCAGGCGCAGAACCCTTCGCGCGCCAGGGACGAAAGCTCGGTCTACATGGCGGACCTTGCCGAGGAGCTTTCCAGGAGCCTCGGGACCAAGGTCCTCATCAGCCGCAAGGGCGGGCGGGGTATGCTCACCATCGAGTTCTACGCGGATTCCGACCTGGACCGCCTACTTTCGCTTCTGCGCTCGTGAGGGGCGATGGGTGTAACCCTCATCGTTGACGGCTACAACATGCTCTTCGCCCGGGAGGGGAGCCCCCGGGACCTTGAGGCGGCCCGCGAGGAGCTGGCGGAGCTTCTGGCCCTCTACAGGAAGGCGAAGGCCCACCAGGTGACCCTGGTCTTCGACGCCATGCACGCGCCGTCGTTCGGAGCAAGGAGCGACCGCATCCGGGGAATCCCGGTGGTCTACTCGCCCCACGGCGTGACGGCGGATGCCGTCATCGTGGAAATGGCCCGCAAGCTGGGGGCGAAGGCCGTGGTGGTCAGCTCCGACCGCGCCATACAGGACCGGGTGAGGTCAAGCGGCGCGGGCTTCATCTCCTCGGCGGATTTTTCCCGCAAGCTCACGGAGGCCCTCTACGAGAGCATGGGAAAAGGGGAGGGGGCCGATTCCGGGGAACCCGGCCGCAACCGCAAGAAGGGGCCAGCCAGGCGCCTCACCAAGGCCAAGAGAACGCTTCTGAAAAAAAGAGAGAAGCTTTGATTCTTAAAGCATTGCATTAAGGATTGGCCGATGCCGAGAATCTGTGTCATCGACGGTCAGGGCGGGGGGATCGGGGCCGCCGTCATCAAGCGCCTGAAGGAGGTCTACGGCGAGTCCGTGGAGCTGGTGGCCCTGGGCACCAACGCCATCGCCACGGCCCAGATGCTCAAAAGCCGAGCCAACCGGGGGGCCTCCGGCGAAAACGCCATCGTGCGCACCGTGGCCACCGCGGACGTGGTGATCGGGCCGCTTTCCATCGTCCTGGCCCACTCCATGATGGGCGAGGTGACCCCGGCAATGGCCGCCGCGGTCTCCGCGTGCCCCGCCAAGAAGCTGCTCCTGCCCTTGTCCCAGGAAAACGTGGAGATGGTGGGCGTCTCCCATCTGCCGCTTCCGCGGCTCGTGGAGGCGCTCGTCACGGAAAACCTGGCGAGGATTTTGGGGGACGTTAAAGCAGAGCTTTAAGAAACAACGGAATTTTTTGGAGGTTCAAGCATGTGTGAAGCAAACGCTTATCTGGTGGACGGTGACGGCGAAAAGCTCGTCATGGAGGCCGTGGACACGGTGGCGCCTGAGGTAGACGGCCTTCTGCTAACAAGCATCTTCGGTGACCAGAAGCTGGTGAAGGCCACCATCCATTCGCTTTCCTTGGTGGAGCACAAGATTTACCTGAAGAAAAATCCGTGAAGCCTCCGATTGCGCAGCCATGAAAATTTCCCTAGCCAAGACCGCCGGCTTCTGCATGGGAGTCCGCCGGGCCGTGGAGATGGTCCTCGACACGGCAAACCGGGCCTCTGGGCCGGTTTGCACCTTCGGGCCCCTCATCCATAACCCACAAGTTCTTGGTATTCTTGAAGAAAAAGGTGTAAAGATTTTGAGCCGCGTGCCCGAGAAGGGCGGCGGTACGGTGGTGATCCGGGCCCACGGCGTGAGCCCCGAGGTGGAAGAGGGCTTGGCGCGCGCGGGCTTCAAGGTTGTGGACGCCACCTGCCCCAAGGTCATCAAGGTGCAGACCCTGGTGCGCAGGCACGCGGCCAAGGGCTACATCCCGATCATCGTGGGGGACGCCGAGCACCCCGAGGTGGAGGGCCTGGTGGGGCACGCGGCGGGCCGGGCAATCGTGGTGCGGGGTCCCGAGGACGTGGACGCCCTTCCCGAAACCGGGCCCTTCGTGGTGGTGGCCCAGACCACCCAGGACATGGCCCTTTTCGCCGAGGTGCGGCGCTTGATCGAGAAGCGCTTTCCCGCCGCCAAGATATTCAACACCATCTGCGACAGCACGGAAAAGCGCCAGGCCGAAGTGGCCGAGCTTGCGCGGAGCGTGGACGCCGTTGTGGTGGTGGGCGGAAAAAGCAGCGGCAACACCCAGCGGCTCTTCCAGGTGGCGGGGCGTTCGGGGAAGATCGCCCTGCACGTGGAAACCGAGCGGGAGCTTTCGCCCTCGATGCTGGCCGGCGCCCGCCACGTGGGCGTCACGGCCGGGGCCTCCACGCCCACCTGGGTCACCCGGGCCGTGTGCCGGACCCTCGAGAGCTGGACGGGGAAGGGCGGGGGGCTCTCCGACCGGGTTTTCGCCGTCATGCGGGCGCTCGTCCTCACCAACGCATACATCGCGCTGGGGGCCGGCTGCCTGAGCTACGCCTCCCTGGCGCTTCTTGGCCTCGAGCCTTCGATGGCCTCCGTCATCATGGCGGTCTGCTACGTTTACTCCATCCACACCTTCAACAACTACATCGGCCGCAACGCCTACCGCTACAACGACCCGGACCGCGCCCGTTTCTACGAGACCCACCGGGGCACGCTCCTGGCCGTTTCATCGGCGAGCCTCGCGGCGGGCCTTCTTTCCGGGTTCCATCTTGGATGGGCCTCCTTCCTCATTCTCTGCTTCATGATGTTCATGGGGCTTTCATACAACGTGCTGCTCTTGCCGGGCCGCCTTTCCATGAAGGCGCGCTACCCGAGGATCAGGGCCATTCCCGGCTCCAAGACCGTAAGCGTGGCGCTGGCCTGGGGCGCGGTAACGGCCTTTCTTCCCGCGCTTTCGCACGCCACGCCTCCCTCCCTCCTGGGCATCCTGGCGGTGAGCCTCTTTGCCGGGGCCGTGGCCTTTTTCCGGGCCGCCTTCTTCGACGTCCTGGACGCCCAGGTGGACCGCATCGCCGGCAAGGAGACGCTTGCCACCTGGCTTGGGGACGAACGCACGCTTCTTCTGGTGAAAAAGGTTCTCGCCGCCCTCGCGGCCTGCATTTTCTTCACCTCCGTCTTCGGATGGGTGCGGCCCCTGGGCTTTGTCCTCCTTGCGTGCGTGGGATTTCCGGCCCTCGTCATGTGGGCCTGGGAGCGGGGCCTCATACACCACGGCTACCGGCTGGAGTTCTGGGTGGACAGCAATTTCGTACTGGCGGGCCTTCTGGCCTTCCTGTTCCGGTAAAACAAGGGGAGA
>JAKAGN010000033.1 GCA_021815525.1 Deltaproteobacteria bacterium | reverse complement strand
CCGATCTGTCATCGGCCGGCATGTAGAACATATGGGGCCAGATGCGTTTCTCGAAATATCCGCGGTCCATGTGAAGAAGCTTCACCGGATCGAAATCCGCTGCTTTTTGGGCCGCGCGCTCGTTTACTGGAAGGTCCGCGGCAAGCCAGGCCGAGTTTCTAGGGCACACGTTCTGGCAGCGGTCGCAACCGTATATCGAAAGCCCCATGGCCTCGCGGTCATCCCGGGGCGTGATGCCGGATCCGAAATAGGTAAGATAGGATATGCACCTTCTGGGATCGATTTTGCGCTGTCCCTTCAATGCCCCGGTCGGGCAGGCGGTTATGCAGGCATTCTTGCACCAATCCGGGCAGCCCACGGAAAGGGTGGGCTCGCCGGGCGCGAATTCCGCGTCCACCACAACGGCTATGGGAAGCACCCAGGAGCTTTTCCGGGCAACGCTGCCCGAGTAAAAAAGGCAGTTCCTGCCGAAGGTTCCCATGCCAGCCCTGCCCGCGGCCAGCCTGTGCGGCAGATTGAAAGGGACCTTGCTCCTGATGCCGAAGCTTTTCAAAAAATCCCGGAACGCCTTTATGCGCAACGCAAGCCCGTCCTGGGTGACCCGGTCGTCATCCAGGTAACAGCGCCCGAAAAACGGCTCCATGCTTCTGGGAAAGGCCTTGCGGAAGTAGACCTCCATCAAAACAATAATGGTTTTTGCCTCGGCCATTATGTTCTTGGGATCGGTTCCCGCCACAAGGTCGAGGCCGGAGGCCATGGCCCAGGCGTATTCCTCGCGGCGCTCGGCAAGAATGGCCCTCTGGGACTCGAAGGGCTCCGCCGTGGTAAAGCCCACGTCCTCAAACATAAGCGCGTGGGCTTTTTCGATGATCTGCTCTTTTGTAAGCATCGAAGCTCCCTCCGGCCCGTTTTCGGGGCGCGGGTCTTAAAATTTACTCAATCAGGCCGGGCTGTTCGGGACGTGTCCCTTCGCCCGGCGATTTTGTTTTTCAAGGCCGTTTCAGGGGCTGTTTCCCCAAAAAGCTTGTGGCGTATAGCTTGCGGATTCGCCCGGCACGTTTTAAATGACGAACATCCGGCGTTTGGCCCAGCCCTCGTCAAAGGGCGTGGCGTGGTCGAAAATCGCGGTTATGGACTTGAAAAGCCAGCCGTCGGCCCGCTCGTACTCCTCGATATAGCGCCCCTGGAGCCAGCCCGCCATGTTGGCGGACCGGAGGGTTGACGGCACCTCGAACACCCAAGAGCCTTTGGCCTTGTCTCCGTCAAGCTCGATAATGGGGTTGTGAACCATGTGGGCGCTATACGAAAGAAGCCCCGGAACCATGTCCCGGAAAAAAATCAAGAGCCCGTCATGGCCGGTAAAGCGCCCGAAGTCACCGAAATCGGCCCATGCGTTCCGGGAGAAAAGGGAAACCAGCTCCACGGCCTTTGATGGGTTTCCGGCCACGGCCTCATCCACAAGAAGGCAGTAACGGGCCTTCAAATTGCGAATGGCCTCGCAATCCTCCAATCTTTGAATTCTTGCTTCAATATCCGTCACAAGGCCTCCTTGTTTTCAGGCAAGCTGCGATTTCACGCTCTCCACCAACAGCCAGGGCGTGGAGCCGCCAAGGAGCTGAAGCATCTTGGCGTCCCGCATCCTCTTTTCCATGCCGTATTCGTGCATTACGCCGTAACCGCCGAATATCTGCACGCAGTCCGAGGCCGTCGAAAGCGCGGCGTCCGCGCACCAGGTCTTGGCGAAAACGCCTAAGCCGGCATTTGGAAAAACGGCGGAGTCTTCCTCGAAAACACGGGTATAAGCCGCCCTTCCCACCTTGATGCCTTGAAGCATCCTGCCCAGCATTCGCTGCAATTCAGAGTGATGAACTATCATTTTTCCGAACTGGTAGCGGTTTTTAGCGTAATCGAAGGCGTGCTCGAAGCAGGCTTCGGCAAGGCCCACCGCAACGGCCGCCACGAATCCGAAAAATGCGTTCCTTGCGGTTTCCAGAATTTTTTCAGCCTTGGACCCGCCGGCCAAAAGAACGGCGCGCGCGGTCGATGCCGCGTCGGCGGCGTTAGATGAAACAGCCGGAATTCGTTCCATTGCAACGGGTAAAAGCGGATTTGCGCACAGGCCCGGAAAAAGGGGATCCGGGCCAAAGGACAGGCCCGCCGCGCCGCGCGGAACCATAAGCAAGTTCAATATTCCGGCCTCATCCTTTGCGAAGACCAAGAAAAATCTTGCCAGCGCGGCGTTTCCGGCGGCGGGTGAGCGCCCGGAAATCTCGGGAGATTCATTTTGGGTTTTGATTTCATAAAGCTCCGGGGCTGACGGATCGGGCAGTATCACCGTAAACATTGCAGGATCGGCGGAGCTTGCCGCGGCGGAAAAAAGCCGGGCCTTGACCGGGGAGTTTTCCGGCAGGGCCGAAAGGGCCCGCAAGGCCGCAAAATGAAAGGCGAAGACCGAAGCAAGGCCCGCGCACCACCGGGCCAGGGAGCCCGCCACCAGGGCCGCGCACAGGTCCGATTCTCCGGCGCCGCCGTGTTCCCGGGGAACAAGAAGGGCGGGAAGGTCCAGGGACAGGCTCTTTTTCCAAAGCCCCGCGACCCAGGACGCGTCCCTTGCGTCGTCCGCCGCAAGCAGGCCATGCTCCACCTCCTTGCGGGCGAAACGGCGGCACTCCGAAACGATCCGGCCAAGCTCAGCCCCTGCCATGTGTCCCCGCCAATATTTCGTGTTGGAAAATCGACAGAAGGTTCACCTGATTGGTGCCCTCGTAGATTTGGGACGGCTTTGAATCCCGGAATATTTTTTCCATGCCGCGCCCGTGGGCGGCGCCGGAAAGCCCCACTATGTCCAGCACCCGACTGGAAATGTCCATGGCAAGGTCGGTGCCGGACACCTTGGCGCAGGCCCCCTGGGACTTGAACCAAGCCACGATTTCATCTGGAACCTCGCGGTGCTTGAGCCCGGATACGGCTTTTGAAAGAGACGGATTCCCGGCCAGGGCAAGGAGGGCGTCGGAAAAAACCGCCCGCTCGGGAGCCAAGGCCAGGGCGGCTTTCACAAGGGGCTTGTTCAAGACACGCGTAACGAGGAAGGTATCCGCGGCCACGGCAAAATCGTAAAGCCTGGACCGAAGAACGGTTATCCTGCGATGCATGTCGGCAATGGCTATCTGCACCCAGTTTTCCTCGATTAAAAGCCTGCCGCCGGCCCTGTTTTCCCGGCAGAAAGCTATGCAGCGTTCCAGCGCGCCCCTTGCCAGGCCAAGGCCCAACATGCCCACCGCCGCGGTGGAGACAGCCAGGACCTCCATTGTGTGGCGCCAGCCCCGGCCGGGCCGCTCCCAAACGTCGGAATCTGGAATGAACACGTTGTCCAGAACCAACTCGGCCGTCTGCTTGGCCCTGTGGCCCATCTTGTGCTCCACCCGCCCGACGGAAAATCCCGGGGTGTCGCTTCGCACGAAAAAGCAGGAGAATGTCTCCTTGGGATGCTCCGGGTCAACGGGCAGGATGAGCAGAATCCTCTCCGCGAGGGAGCCGTTGCTTATGAAGTGCTTTACGCCGGAAACCCTGTACCCGCCGGGCGCGCGTGTCACCCTTACGGAGGGCTTCTGGGTGGCGAGAGCCTCCTCGTTCAAGTTGTCCGAGCCGCATGAAGGTTCCGTAAGCGCCCAGGCAAAGAAAAGCGGCCTCTCCTCCCTCTGGGCCATGACAAGATCGCGGATAAGGGAAAGGCAGATTTCGGGCGTAAACTCCACAAAAGCGCACACGGGCCCGAAAAGGTTGAACATGAAAAAGGCCGTGATGGAAACATCCGCAGCCACGAACTCCTCCATGGCGCAGAAAATGTCCAGAAAGCCCCAGCCAAGCCCGCCAAGGGGCTTGGGGATCATGCAGACGGAAATCTTTTCCCGGTTCAAGGCCCGCCACAAGTCCCAGTCCACGTATCTGGGATCTTTCTGGCAGGCGATATCCAATTCCAGGCTCTTGGGTGCGATTATGTCGCAAGCTATGCGGCGGGCCAACGCCCGGGCCTCCTCGGCGCGAGCCACATAGCCCGGGCATGCCTTCTTCAGGCATGACAAGGACGGCGCCTCCCGTAAAAGGCTTGACCCCGGCAGAGCAGCTTCAGGCGCGCCAAAAGGTTTCACTTTTACCCTCCCTCGTTTTTCGGGAAAGCCCCGCATCGTGAAGTTCGAGGCGGAGAGCCTCTCCGCCAAGGTCTATGCCGGCTACGGGCCCTCCCGCTCCGGCAGGGTGCGCGGAGCGGTTAAGAGGCAAAAGATCGCAGCCTGGCCCAGGGGCAGCAATATCACCTCGAAGAGGACAAACAGCCTCAGCTCCAGCCAGCCGTAAAAAACAAGATTGTATATTACGCGGAGAAAAAGGTAGGAGACGCCCAAGACAAGCCAGACCTTGAGGAAGCGGAACGCATGAAAACGAAGCCGTAACCCGGTCATGGCGCGTTTCTCCTTTTCCAGTTCATGGCGGACAACATCTCCTCGGCCAGCCGATCGGCGGCGCCTCCGGGGCCGGAAAGCCGGATCAGCTCCTCCGATACGGCCGCAAGGCGGCCTCCTTCGAGGTTCAAAACCGCGTCGCCAACCATGTCTGCGGTGACGCGCCCGGTCAGCTCGGGAACCACCATGCGCCCGGCCGCGATGTTGGGGTGTGCCGTGAAGCGCCAGTGGCGAAGCCACATGAGGGCTGCCGCCCGCTTGAGGAAGCGCCCCAAAAACGGGACGCGCCCAAGATGCCCCCAGAGGCCTGGCAGCGGGTGGACCTCGGCCCGATAGGTGGGCACCACAACCACCATCGGGACTCCGGCGGCGGCAAGCTCCGCCGTGGCCGTGCCGGGAACCGCAAGAACCAGGTCCGCCTTTTCCATCACCTCGGCTCCGGTCAAGACATCGATCCTAAGCCCGCGGTCCGAAACCAGGTGCCTTCCATCCGGCGCAAGGCGCGAGTTTTCGCCTTCAAGGGGGCTGTGGCTCCAATGATCGCAGGCGACACGCCCAAGCGTTTCCAGCTCCACGAAAGGGGAAAGGGCCAGCAGGGCCCGGCATTCGCGCGCGCGTTCCCGCAAATCCCCCATGACCTTCACGAAAAACTGAAGCATGTGGCGCACCTGATACTCCCGGCTTCCGGGGAAGAGACCTATGGTGAGCGGCGCACCGGGCAAGGAGCCCGCGCATCTGCTCCGGCCCTTGACGGCGTCCGCCATGAGGTTTCCGATGACCCGCCCGCGATTCTCCTCGCCGAGACGAGAGGGCCTGCCGCTTAAAAGCCCCCGGTTTCCGGGCAGGGGTAAGAGCGAGGCAGAGGCCCAGAAAACCCGGGAAAAAAACCGGGCGAAGGCGATGGGTGTTTCCGCGTAGGCGAAGGCTCTCCGCCTCGTTCGCAGGGCCAGGAGCAGGGAAAGAAGCGGCTCCCCCCCCAGGTGAAGGAGGCAGCGGCGTCCGCCCAAGGCCTCCGGTTTGGCCTCGCCCCTAAGGATCAAGGCAAGGGTGCGGCGCACGCCCAAGACCTCGTCAGCAAGGCCGCTTTCGGCCAGCACCCGCTCCTCCCGGCCAGTGGCGAAAACGCATGGAAGGAGGGCCGCCGTAACGCGGGCGCCCGGCTCGCGCCGCTTGAGGGCCTTGACGAAGGGCGCGAACCAGCCCGTAACCTCGCCGGGCCCGTTAAGTGCGACCAGGATGTCGAGTGGAGCGGAACGCGCGCCCTCTAAATTGGAAACCTGCGATGTATCCATAATAAAAATGCTCGATAATCTTCGATTTTAAAACCAAAGACACGATTCACCAGGGGGACATCCTCCAGAAGGACATCCCGGCCCAAGCTTGTGGGCCGCGTGTCGTAGTAATCGATCCATCCGGGATTAATCTTTGAATATGTCCTTGTCAACCGGGATAGAATATAGTTTTCCGCGGTGTCCAGAGCGATTCCGTGAAGCCCGGCAACGCCGCGCCGCATGGCCCGGTTCACGAACAAAAGGCTCATGAGGGAATAGAGCCTCCTTCCGTAACCCTCGGGCAGAACGTTTATGTGGTAGTGAGCTGGATAGCGCAACACCGGGACCCTGGGGGCCTCCCGCGCGGCGCGGGTGGCGAGCCAGAGCAGAAAGCGGCGCGATCCGGGCTCCCTGTACCGCCCGGAAACAAGGCGGAACCCGGCCAGGAGGGCTATCCGGGGAACGATCCTGATCCCCATCAGGCGCAGGAAGCGCCGGGTGTCGAGGCATCCTAAGAGATAGCCCGCGATTTCGCCCGAAACTTCGGCCACCATTGCGGAGCCGGGCTCGAAATCGGTGTAATAGGAGGTGAAGTAGTCGGCGAAAAGCTCCCCGTCCTCGAAGATCCCCGAAAGCCCCCGGTTGCGGAAGGCGGTCCGCACGCAGATGCGGCGAACCGCGTCGCGGTCGGATGCCCGGTAGGGCCGGATTTCGACGCCTTCCCGGCAAGCGCCGCGCGCGGAATCATCTTTCATAGGATACTCCTGCCCATTCCACGCTCACGGGCCGGACAAGCCTCAGCATGACCAAGACCCCCACGAGGACGGCCGCGGGCTCGTAGAAAAGGAAAGCGGGCCTGAAGCTCCTTGGGAGGCCGCCCCGCCTTCCGGCGCGGTCGAGCCAGAAAAAGCCCAGAAGGGCGCGGAATACAAACAAGGGAAAAAGCTTCGGAGAAAAAAGGGAGGCAAGGGCCAGGAGCCCGTAAGAGCCCATCCAGGCCCCGATGAGGGCCGAAAGCGCGGAGAGGCCCCCGGCGCTCACCCGCAGGGACCGGGAAAACAGCTCGGCAAGGCTCGGGGAGGCCCCCACCGTCACCAGGGGACGCGCAAGGCGGGCCGTGCGGACGCCCATTGCGTGGAGCGCGCGCGCGAAGGAAAGGTCCTCGGTGAGGGAAAAACCCGTCCCGTCGAAGCCTCCCGCGGCCTCGTAAAGCTCTCTTTTGAAGGCCGCGTTTCCGAAAACCATTCCGGAGGAAAGGCCGAAATGGGAGAGAATGGAGCAGGCCCCGCCGTAGAAAAGCCCGTCCGCTGTCTGAAGCCGAGCCAGAAGACGATGGAAAAGCCCCTCGGATACGGGCCGGAAGCCAAGCGGCCCGGTGGCGGCCAGTGCGCGGCCGCGCCCCAGCGCGGCCAGGGTCGCGCGGGCCCACGAGGGATCGGCCACGGCATCGGCGTCGGTGACGAAAATCCACTGTCCCCGCGCCTTCCTGAAGGCAATATCCAGGGCCGCCTGCCGCGCCGTCAGGCCGCGGGACGGATCGTAAGAATCCACACTGATCAATCTTAGGTTGGGAACATTCGCGGCAAGGGCGGCCTCGCCAGTGCCGTCTCCGGAGCGGTCGTCCACGAAAACGATCTCGAAATCGTTCGGCGAAAGGCCGTCCTGGGCCGCCAGGGACGCCAGGCAGGCGGCCACGAAAGGGGCTTCGTCGTGGGCCGTGACCACGAAAGAGACCATGGGAAGAGGGCCGTTCATTTTGTAAAGGCATCCGAAAGCGAAAGCGGCGTCCAGCCTTGCCGGTCGAGCCGCGCGCAGAGGGCGCCAATTTCCGCCAGCACCGAAGGATCCAAGCGGTCCGCGGGATGAAGCGCCAGGCGAAACGGCCGGCCCGAGGCGAAAAGGCGCGCCGAAAGACGCCTCCGGAAAAGCCTTGCGGCCAAACGCACGGCATGGCGCGGCCCGTGATCGAAGGAGAGGACCGAAAGGGGCAGCGCCCCGAGATTGCGATGAACGTAGGCGCGGCGTTCCATGACGCCGGCGAAGCCCAAGTCCCAAAGCATTTGGCGGGTCAGGCGGCCAGGCTCCCAGCGCGGCGCGCAAAACCACGCCGGAGCCCGGCCAAAGAGCCCCGCGAAGGATAGCGCCGCGGCATGGAGGCGATTCTTGGCTTCGATGACGGAAAGCCCCAGAAATTCCGAGTGGTTGTCTCCGCCGAAGCGGATACGGTTCATGATGCTTTCTGGAGCTTTGTGCGTAAGCCCGTGAAGGACGAGGCGCTCCGGAGAATCGCCGAGCCTTTGAACCATTGCTGGCGAGCCCGAAAGGGGTGCGCGCCCGGCCCAGTCGGGGACCGCCAGGAAGGACGCCTTTTCCCGGGCCGCGTGCGGTAAAAGGGCCAGAAGCTCCGCCGGGGCCTCGGGATCGGCGGCCGAGACATCGTGGATCTCTGGAAAATAGGCGCGCCGGAAAATGTCCTTCATGGGAGCTTTTCTTCCGCGCGCAGGCGCAGCAGGGCCGAAAGCAGGGCCGCCGCCACCGCGTCCGACGCGCCGGGACCGCCCATGCGCGCGCGGCCGGTTTCGCCCATGCGCCGGCCGCGCGCCGGATCGTTCAGAATCTCCACCACCGCGCGGGCCGCGTCGTAAGGACGGGGCGGAACCGCCACCGCGGCCGCGCCGAAAAGCTCCATCTTCATGCGCACGTAATTTTTTCCGAAGTGCCCGGGCGTGGGGAAGGTGACGAGGGGTTTTCCCAGGCCCACGGCCTGCTCGTTGGCGGTTCCGGCAAGCCCCACCACCACGTGGGAGGCGTGAAGGACGTCGGCGAAACGGCGCTTCACCACAAGCGCCAGCGCGCCCGAGGAACGGTGGACGAAAAATAGCCCGGCTCCACCGGGTTTTTCATCCGCCAGCCCGGCCTCCCATCCGCCGCTCTTCGGCCCGGGCCGCGCCATCATGGAGCGGAAGGCCGGAAGATCGAAGCCGGGATGCGCCGCAACAAGCCCCATGACCTTCCGCCCCGGCCCCATGATCCCCGCCGCCTCCGCGGTCACGGAAAGAAGGGTAGCCGCGTTTTCGAGGTCGTCGTGGCGGGAGCCGGGCAAAAGCCCCAGCAGCGCCGTGTCCGGGGCCGCGCCGAAGCCCCGCCCGGAGGGCGCGAGATCGTCCATCATGGGGATTCCGGCGCAGCGGACCCGGACACCCGCCCTGGCCAGAACGCCGGCGGTGGGCCGGTCGCGGGGAAAGGCCAAAAGGCAGAAGCGGCGAAGGAGCGCCTTTTCCCAGGCCGTGTAGCCGTAGCGGTAGTAGGCGCTCTTGGCGCAGCCCACGAAGAGAAAGGGAAGGCGCGCCAGGACCGCCGCAGCCATTGGCACGACGTCCCCCACGGCAAGGGCCAGGTGGAAGCGCCCGCGCAGGGCCCGGGCAGCCCGGAACTGCGAAAGATGGGTGGAAATCCAGCCCGCCTTGAGGTCTTTGAGAAAAAGGGGAAGGCTCAAGGTGGCGAAACCACGGCTGGGAAGCATGTTACGCGGCCCGATCCGGCGGATGCCCCGCGCCGCGTAGGCCCCGCCCTCCCCCACCATGGGCCATGCCTCGATTTCGAGGGCTTTCACCCCGGCAAGGCGGTCCAAAATCCGCCCGGCCATGTGGTCCTCGCCATGACCGTTGGAAACAAAAAGAACGCGGAATAAAGGCATGGCGCCTGCGCCTAATCGTGGTCGAAAACATAGCCCACGGCCCGTAGGCTCTTGAAATAAACCGGGTTCTTGGGGTCTTCCTCGAAGTACTTGCGGAAGCGCACTATGAAGTTGTCCACTGTCCGGGTCTCGGTGTTGGCGATGTAGCCCCATCCGATCTCCAGTATCTCCTTGCGGGAGAGGGGTTTTCCCCGGTTGGTGAAAAAAAGCTTCAGAAGCTTGACCTCCTGTTCGCTCAAGGAGACGGTGCCCATTCGGCAATATGCCGTGAAGGAGGAAAGATGTACGCGGTTGGGCCCGAACACGTACGTGTCGCCCGAATCGCTCCCTGCCTCAGCGCTCCCTGGACGCCACGAGGAGCGGGCCAGGAGGCGCTCCACCCGCAGCAGGAACTCCTTCAAATGAAAGGGCTTCACAAGGTAATCGTCCACCCCCAGGGCGAGCCCCCTTATCTTGTCGTCCACGTCCCCCTTGGCGGAGAGGATCAGGATGGGGGTGCGCTCGTCCTCCAAGCGGATGTTCTGGAGCACCGCAAGACCGTCCATGCCCGGCAGCATTATGTCCAACACGATGAGATCCGGCCGCCCCTCCCGGTAGCGGCTAAGCCCAGCGGGGCCGGTGGACGCCAGGTCCACCTGGTAGCCGGCGAGCTTGAGGTTGAGCGTGAGGCCCTCGGCCACGTGGGGGTCGTCCTCCACCACCAGTATCCGCTTTTCCCTTTCGCCTTGACGGGCAAGCCCCATGAATGCCTCTCAACTCCTGAGAAGGGGAAGGGTGAGCCGGAAGGAGCTGCCCCGCCCGGGGCCCTCGCTTTCGGCCCTTATCCTTCCCTTGTGGATTTTAGTGACGCTCATGACCAGGTAAAGCCCCAGGCCGTTTCCGCTGGCCGTGCGGTCGTTGGAATCCCCGGCCTGGTAGAACTTCCTGAATATCTTCTTAAGATGCCTCTTTTCCATCCCTATGCCGTTGTCGGTAAAGACGACGGTCACCCTGCGCCGGGTCCGCTCGAATGAGACATCCACCCTTGGCGTGGCCGATTCGTTATACTTAACGGCGTTTCCGAGAATGTTCAAGACCAGCATCTCGAAGAGGGGAAGGTTGAGGCTGCACGTCAAGGGCCATTCCACGGGGTCGCGGAGCCCGATTTCGGCCCCCGGAAAGCGGTGGAGGTTGTCCCGGAAGATGTTGCGGAGGGTTTCCACCACGTCGGAAGCCTCGAACTTGCCGCCGTAGCTCTTGCTCTCGATCCGGGCGAGGTTCAGGATGCTCTGGATGTTGTCCGTGAGCCTTTCCACGTCGGAGAGCATGTAGCCCACGTAGCGGTCGCGCTCGGGTTTTTGAAGATCGTGGGCCAGGAAGGTTTCGAGGTAAAGGGCGATGGAGGTGACCGGGGTCTTCAGCTCGTGGGTGAAGTTGTTGATGAAGTTCCGCTGGGTTTTGTAAAGCTCCCGGGTCTTTATGTTGTAGATGAAAAAGATGATGATGTTCATGAGGATGATTCCCACCAGGATGGAGAGGATGGAAATCACGACCCAGGTCTGGTAGCGGGTGAACTGCTCAGGGTTGGCGTTCAGGCGCGCCGCCACGAGCCTCACGGCGGAGCTGGCCTTTACGTACCAGTATATGTAGAGAAAAAGGGAGCTTGCGAGCGCCAGGATGGAATAGACCAGTATTGCTACCGGATGGAAGTACCAGCGGGATGACTGCATGTAGGCAAGCCCTCGGTTTCGCCGGATCGCCGGAGTGCGTCACCCGGCCGAAACGCCACGCCGCGGCGCAAGCCGGGCGTCCGGAAAGGCCTTGCCCCGCCGGACGCCCTAAAATCGCCGCATTTCCGCATCCCCTATCAGCCCGTTGAAAAAGGCTCTCTATGAAGCCTGCCGAAAAACGATGAGTTTCAAGGCGCGTGAAAAGCCAATGAGGGAGCGTACTTTTCGTACGTGACCGAAATTGGCTTTGAAACGCAACACAGAAAATCGCGTTTTTCGGCAGGCTGCTAGTGGACGCCAAGGGACTGTAAAAGGGCACTGTCGACGCTGCCGGTCACCGGGAGCCCCTTGTCCGTCTGGTAGCGCTGGATGGCCCAGAAGGTGCCGGGGCCCATGAGCCCGTCCACCTTGGCCTTGTAGTAACCCAAGGCCTTCAGGCGCTCCTGGACCTTCCGCACCTGTCCGGCGTCCAGCCGTCCGGTGACGCCCTTCTCCTCGGCCCGGGTCGCGCCGGACCAGGTGGCCTTGGTCTTTCCGCCGCCGTGGCCCCGGAACTCTTCAAGGTAGGCCAGGACCTCGTCCAGAAGCTCCTTGGGATAAAGGTCGCCCGCCATGTGGGTCCAGACCGCCCGGGTCTTCTTTTTCAGCGCCGCGAGGTCCGCCGGACTGGTTTGAACCTTCTTCACGCCATAGCTGTAGAGGGCCTCCAGGCCCTTGGCGTTGTCCTCGCGCACCCTGGCGCAGTACTCATTCATGACCCGGTCGCGCATATTGAAGTACTTCTTCCGGTACTCCTCCGGCAGGCTCTGCCAGGCGTCCATGGTGACGGCGATGAGGGAGGGCGAGTAGCGTATCTTCATGGGGTTGATGTAATGGATGCTGGTGTGAAGCTGCGCTCCCACCACCCACAGGGACGGCCCTATGGCCGCGTCGAAGGTGCCCTGGCGAAGGCTTGCCGAGATCTCGGGCACGCTCACCTGTATGGGCTGGGCCCCCAGGGTCTGGAGAAGGTCCACCTCGATGGCGCCGTACCATTCCACGAAACGCACTCCCTTGAAATCCTCCAGGCGGGCGATGGGTTTTTTCGTGGAAAGAACCTGGTCGAAGTCCTGGTCGGCCAGAAACAGCATGAAGTAGCCGTTCTGCCGCATGAGACCGTCAAAGGTGGGGCTCATCATCTTCTTGATGTAGTCCACCTCTGCGTAATTTTCGAACAGGAAAGGCAGCGTCAAAACGGCCATTTCGGGGCATACCAGGACGGTTCCCTGGCCGGCGAAGCCCGCGCCCTGTATCTGGCCGATGCGCATCTTCTTTATGTAATCCTCCTCGTCCCCCATCACGCCGCCCCAGTAGGTCTTGATGACCATGTTGCCGTTGGTGGCCTCCTTGATGGCGGGAAGCACGACGCTCTTTATGTGCTTGGCCCAGCCGACGCCGTCGGGCGCCAGAGTGGCCATTTTCCAGCGGTACTGGGCGGTTTCCTTGGCGAGGGCCGAATGGGACGGAGCAAGGAGCAAAAGGATCGCGGACGAAAGGGCAAGAAGGCCGAGAAAGCGTTTCATGGAAATCCTCCCTTGGGCGTGGATCGGGACAATGAACAGTGTATTTTGTTCCGAATGCTGCAATTATATATTGAATCTTGAATGGTTTCAAGTAATATGAAAAAATATACAAACTGATCAAGCAGATCATCCCGTTCGGCCGCATGGGAAGCGCCAGCCGTTGCGCGGCCGCAACCCCCACTTT
>JAKAGN010000032.1 GCA_021815525.1 Deltaproteobacteria bacterium | reverse complement strand
CCCGGCCGCCGGAGGCGCTTTTGGAAAGGGGGGAGGGGGTGCGGGGGAGGGGGGAAAACCTTTTCGCAGAAAAGGGTTTCCCTCCCTCCCCCGCAATCCTTTCCCTTCTTTTTTCAATCGATGGCGTGGAGGCTCAAGGGGTGGCCGGGGAGTTCCGCGTTGGCGGCTTCGAGGGCCGGGAGGCTTCCCACGGTGACGGCCGGGGAGGGCAGGGCCGCGGCCTGCGGGAAGTAGGCGCTGGCGGCTGCGCGGATTTTTTCGGAGGTGACGGAAAGGAGCCTGTCCTTGAAGGCCTGGCGGTCGGCGTCCGAGACGCCTAAGATGTCGCGGAAGAAGGAGCGGCGGGCGGATTCGGCCGGGGTCTGGGGCCGGTCGATCTCGGCCGCGGTCTGGAGCACGGCGTCTGCGACGTCGTCCGCGGAAAAGTCGCCCTCCGCGAGAAAGCCATAGGCCCGGCGGAAGGTTTCGAGGGTGCGCGCCACGTGGGGGTCGCGGTAGGAGGCCATGAAGAAGAGGCCGTCCTCGGGGCTCGCAACGGCGAAGGAGCCGTAGGCCCCGCCCTTTTCGCGGATCTCGGTGTGGAGGAAGCGGCCCTTCAGGAGATGGGCGGCGACCGCGAGGACCGGGGCGTCGGGGGATGTGAAGCGCGCGCCTTTCAGGCAGTGGGCGGAAAAGGAGACCGAGGCCGACGTGTGCCAGCCCTCGCGGTCCACGGGGGCGAAGGCGGAGAGGCCGGGGTCGGCCGGGGTGGGCGCGGAGCCCTCCGGCATCTTGGCGCGCAGGCCCTCGAAAAAGGCGGAGGCCCGGGGAAGTAGGTCCTCAGCCCCCACGATCCCGGCCGTGACGTTTTTCCGGGAGAAAATGAGGCTTCCGAGAAGGGCGAGGTCGGAGGCGAGCTTTTCCAGCTTCTGGCCGGAAAGGTCGCGGGCAAGCTCCTTCATGCGCCTGACCTGGTGGATGCCGAACCATGTCTCGGAAATCCCCCGGGAGCGGTTCCAGCCGCGGGCCGCCAGGCTCATGGCGTAGCGGTGCCCGGCCGCCACCACGCCCGAGGAAAGGTGCGCGGCGTACTCCGAAACAAGGACCTTCAAGCGCGCGAGGTCGGAGAAGGAGTGCTCGAAGACAAGCTCGGAAACAAGGTCGAGGGCCGGATCGAGGTTCCGCGCGAGGCATTTCATGTCGAGGACCGCAAGCTCCAGGGGGCTCGCCGCCTCGTCGTTTTTAAGGTGCGAGGAGACCGCCAGCGAAAGCCCGCCGGTTTTGGCCGCGATGAGGCCGGAAAGCTCGGCGTAGCCGCGTTTTTGCGAGCCGCAGCGGGAAAAGGCATGGCAGAAGAAGGGCGCAAGCGGAAGAAGCTCCGCGGGAAGGGCGGAAAGCCGCGCCGCCAGGCTGAGGTAGAGGATGCCGTTGGTGGCCGCGGGGTAGGCCGAAAGGGCATCGCGGCTCATTGCGGGGTCCGGCCGGGTGACGGGGACCTCTGGCGGCACGTCGGAAACCGTGACCGTGGGAAGGCAGGACAAATCCTCCGGCGTTTCCTGGAGAGCTGCCAGGGCCGCGGTGTCGCGGGCTATCTTCTCCCGCTCGGCCGCGGTGAGGGCCGCGCCGTAACGTTCTATCAGGCCTGCCTCCATTTTTTCACGCCGCGCCAGCAGCTCCGGGTCCGGGTAGAGGAGAAAGTCCACCCGGTGCTGATTTTCGAGGAGGTAATCCCGGATGAGCCCGGGAAAGAACGAGGAATCGGAGGCCCCGCGGCGGATTTCGGCTAGGTCTTGGTCGAAATCGAGGATGCGCAGGGGATCGGCCCCGTGGAGCCAGGGGGCGCAAAACCCGGTGCAGAGCTTCAGCCCCCAGGAAAAGGGCGAGTTGGTCAGCTCCCGGCGGGCGAACTCGTACTGGTGAAGGGCGGTTTCCGCCAGCTCCCGCGGCAGACCTTCCCGCGCAAGGGCGGAGAGGGTATCCATCACGAGGGAGGCAACGGAATCTGTCGCGTCACGCGCCACGTCCTTGAGACCGCATGAAAACAGCGTGTCCCTAAGCTCAGGATCGTAGCCGGTGGAGTCGGCAAGCGCGCTTCCGAGACCAGATTCCATTAGGGCCTTGCGCAGCGGGCTCGCCGGGTGGCCCAGGAGGATTTTTTCCAGCATGGCGAGGGCCGGCACCTTGGCGGCCTCGGTGATGGGGGCCGCGAGCCAGGCCAGTGCGAACTGGTTCTTTTTTCCGTTGTCGGCCTCGGGGGCCAGGGGGTAGGGCGTCTCGGCCCGGCGCGGCGCGGAAAAGCGAGGCTGTGAAGGCACCTCAGTGCCGGGATTGATGCGATCGAAGTGCGAAAGCACCTCGCGTTCGATGAAATCCAGGTTCCGCTCCAGGGGCAGGTTCCCGAAGGTGTAGAACCATGCGTTGGAGGGGTGGTAGTGGCGGCGGTGGAAGGCCAAAAGCCCCTCGTGGGAAAGCTCCGGGATGCGCTCCGGGTCGCCGCCCGAGTTCTGGCCGTAGGTGGTGTCGGGGAAAAGCGCCGCCATCATGGCCCGGCCCATGATCTGGTCGGGCGAAGACATGGCCCCCTTCATCTCGTTGTAGACCACGCCTTTTACCGCAAGCGGCCCCGCTGGGTCCGGGCCCGCGGGCTCCAGCCGCCAGCCCTCCTGCTTGAAGGAAAGCTCCGAAAGAAGCGGGAAGAAGGCCGCGTCAAGGTACACCGAAAGAAGGTTTCCGAAGTCCTTGGGGTTGGCCGTGCAGAAGGGGTACATGGTCCAGTCCGGCGCGGTGAAGGCGTTCATGAAGCTCTGCAGGCTGCGCCTTATCATGGAGAAGAAGGGGTCCCGCACGGGGAACTTCCGCGAGCCGCACAGGGCCGTGTGCTCCAGGATGTGGGCCACGCCCGTGGAGTCAGAGGGCACCGTCTTGAAGGCCACCGCGAAGGTGTTCTCGGGGTTTTCGTTTTCGAGGTGTATGTGCCGCGCGCCCGTCTTTTCATGGACAAGCTCGTAGAACACGCTGGAAAGGGAGGGCAGGGGGGCGCTGCGGAGCAGCCTGTAGCCGCCGATGCGCTCGTTTTCGGCCCATCTGGGCCGCGGGGTCTTCTGGGTCATGATAGTAAAAAGAGAGGATTCGCCGGGCAGGGATGGGAATCCTCATGGGGAGCAAAGGATTCTTCCAGCCCTTCCCGCGAAAATCCTCCCTTCCTTTCGTAGGCGGTGGGATTCAAATACGGGAAGAAAAATTGACCCGGCCGGGCCGCGCCCGGGGTCAGGCCGTGTAGGTGCCGCGTCCCTTGCGCGTTATCTTCCCGAGCTTGTTCAGGCGGAAGATGATGTTCCGGAGCTTCTTGTCCGCGAAGCCGGTTTTCTCCTTGATGAGGGTGAAGCTGGCGCCCTCTGGGCCGGCCTCGCGGATCACGGACAGCACGATATCGGATGCCGTGGCGCTCTCATTTTCGGCCTCGGGGTCCTGGGCCGCGGGGCGCGCGCCCAGGGAAAAGCCCTTGAACTTCCCGCCCTCGTTCCACTTCACCTTGATGAGCTTCTCCAGCTGGTCGATGCGGTCCATGAGCTTTTCGATGTCCTTCCTCGTGGGTATCCTGTAGTAATGGAGGAAGAATTTCACCATGCCGTCGAAGCTCATGCCTTTGCCCGATTTCATCATCAAGTTCCCCTTTCGTGCCGGGCCTGCCGGCGCCGGGTTTTCTTTTTTGCACAAGGATGAAAGAATTTTACTTTTCTACCGGAAGAGAAAAGGAAAAGTCAAGAATTTCTAAGGATTGAGGAAAAATCATTCCCGGGACCTAGAAAAACCCCGCCGGCGCCCCTAAAATCCTCATCCCTTTGCCCGATCAGGCGATTTCTGCTATCGTGCCGACCCATGGAAGACGACACCATCGCCGCCGAAAAGAAAAGACCGTCCCAGGCCGCCATAATGCGGGCCGAAAGGGTGAGCCCCAAGAAGGACAAGGGCCAGAACTTCCTTAAGGATCCAGCCACGGCGCGGAAGATCGTGGAAAGCGCCGGAATAGGCCCCGGGGACCGCGTCTGCGAGATCGGCCCGGGCCTGGGGGCGCTGACCCTGGACCTCGCCCGAAGCGCGCGGACGCTCATCGCCGTGGAGTGGGACCGCGATCTGGCCGCCATCCTCGCCCGCCGCCTGGAGTCCGAGGGCATCCGAAACGCGCGCATCATCCGCGAGGACATCCTCCTCCTCGATTTCGGCGAGCTAGCCCGCATGGCGGGCGGCCCCCTCGTGGTGGTGGGGAACCTGCCCTATTACCTCTCCTCGCCCATACTGGTCAAGATCGTCACGGAACGCGCGAGCGTCACCCGGGCCGTGCTCATGTTCCAGAAGGAGCTTGCCCGCCGCATAGCCGCCCCGCCCGGCTCCCGCGACTACGGCCGCGTGTCGGTGCTGGCCCAGTACGCGGCCCGGCTCCGCACCGTGGCCCGCGTGAACCGCGACCAGTTCATCCCGGCGCCTTCCGTGGACTCCGAGGTGATCGAGCTTGACTTTTCCGCTCCCCCCGAGTTTCCCGCCCGTTCCGAATCCGTTTTCTTCGACGTGGTGAAGGCCGCCTTCGGCAAGCGCCGGAAAATGCTGAAAAACTCCCTTGCAGCCTCCGAGCTTGGCCTTGACGCCCGGCAGGTGGACGCCGCCCTCGACCGCGCCGGAATAGCGCCCACGCGCCGTGCCGAGACCCTCTCCCTGGCCGAGTTCGCGGCGCTTTCGGACGCCGTCATGGATGAAGCTAAAAGTGATGTGATTTAAGTAAGTTAAAGACTAAGCGTTCAAAAAATGAACGCTTCGGAGCCTGGCTGGGAAAAGCGCGGCCCGAGCGTTCAAAATTTGAACGTTCATTTTTTGAACGCTCGCGGAAGGCCTGAATCCGGGGATCGTCAGGGGATGATTTCGATGAAGCCCTGCGGGTGCTTATCCGAAACCTCGCCGATGACTGCGGCCACAAGCCCCGCGTCGGTCAGGCGCGCGGCGTAGGCTTCGGCCCCTTCGGGGGCAAGGGCCGCGAGGAGGCCCCCGGAGGTCTGCGGATCGAAGACAAGGTCCGCCCGGGCCGGATCAAGGCCGCCCGCCACGCGGCAGTCCGCCTTGCAGAAATCCCGGTTCACGTGGCAGCCGGCCGGAAGAAGCCCCATGCGGGCGAACTCCAGGGCCTCGGGAATAAGGGGGACCCGCGAAGCCGAAATCCGCAGGGTGACAAGGCTTGCCCGCGCCATCTCGAGAGCGTGGCCGGAAAGCCCGAAGCCGGTGACATCCGTTAGGGCGTGGGGCGAGAAGAACTCGAGGAGTATCTCGGCGGCCCGGCGGTTCAGGGCCGAGGTCACGTCAACGAGGGCCTTGGTCATGGCGGGCGTGGCCAGCCCCCCCTTCACGGCCGTGGCCAGGACCCCGGTTCCGATGGGCTTGGTTAGAACCAGAAGGTCCCCCGGCCGCGCGCCGCGGTTCGTCAGGACCCGGGCCGGATGCACCAGGCCGGTCACCGAAAGGCCGTACTTGAACTCGGCGTCGTCCACGCTGTGGCCGCCCACCAGCACCGCCCCGGCCTCGCGGATCTTTTCGAGGCCGCCCGCGAGCGTCGCCTTAAGTACCGATTGGGGCAGCATTTTAACGGGAAAGCACACGATGTTCATGGCCGTGAGCGGCCTGCCGCCCATTGCGTAGACGTCCGAAAGGGAGTTGGCCGCGGCGATCCGCCCGAAATCGAAGGGATCGTCCACGATGGGGGTCAAAAAGTCCAGTGTCTGCACCAGCGCCGTGTCGGGGGCGATACGGAACACCCCGGCGTCGTCGGAGGAATCCAGCCCCACCAGCAAATCGGGGTGGCTTTCTCCGATAAGGCCCGCGGTCGCTTCGGCCAGGTCCGCCGGACCCAGCTTGGCCGCTCAGCCCGAGGCCCTCACCATCGCCGTCAGCCGCATTCCGTCCGTCATGGCCCTTTTTCCGCGTCCTTGCGCAAAAGGTTTCTTCGTGGTATAATAACTATTTAGATCCGCCATGATTTCCGCGGTCGCCGGGAGGCGCCCACGCTTTTTACTTTTACCCCCATCGCGCGCTCATGGCAAGCCCGGGGACGCGGAAGCCGCCCATCCAAGGAACGAGGCCCATGAAAAAGGAATGCCCCGCCACGCGTTTTTTCCATCGGATTTCCGCGCGCTTCGAGGAAAGGCTCGCCCTTGCCCGCGCCGGGGAGAAAAAGCCCTGCTCGTTATTGGGGCGCGACGTGAAGAGCCTCTGCCCCATCACCTACTTAAAGGGCCGGATCGCGGAGCGCACCTACAAGCGCCTGGAAAAGGACGCCGCCTTCCAGGAGGACATCCGCCGCGGCGTGGTGAAGAACCTCGCCATCCTCTTCGCAGACATCCGCGGCTTCACCCGGCGCACGGCCTCCATGCCGCCCGAGCGCATAGTGACCCTTCTCGACCTCATCGTTCCCGAGATGCTGGACATCATCATCGCCCGCCACTCCGGAATGGTGGACAAACTCCTTGGGGACGGCATAATGGCGGTCTTCGGCCACCCGGAGCCCGCCGGCGGCCAGGAGGCGGTGAGGGCCGTCCACTCGGCCATAGACATGCAGCAGGCGGCCGCCGCGCTCCAGAAGGTGCTCTCCATCGCCGGATTCGACCCGGTGGAGATAGGGGTCGGCATCAACTGCGGGGACGTGCTTCTGTGCGAGGTGGGCGACTCCCGCTACCGCGAAAGCACCGTGATCGGCGCTCCCGTGAACCTCGCCGCCAAGATGGAGGACGCGGCCGGGCCCGGCGAGATACTGATCCCCGGCCCCGCCATCGCCTCCATCGAGGCCGCGCGCCCCGGCATGGTCCGCCACTTCAAGGACGGGCCCCTGGTTGGCGGCGTGCCGTCGCTCACCCTCGACTGGGTGGCCTACCTGGAAAGCGGCGATGCGGGGGAGAAGGACTGGACGATAACCTGACAGGCCGCCGGAAAACGCGAACTGCTGTGTCGCGCGTCAAAGTCCATTTCGGTTACGTACGAAAAGTACGCTCCCTCATGGACTTTTCGCGCTCCTTGCATTTCATCGTTTTCCGGCGGCCTGTACATCGCCTTTCTTTAATGTCAAGCGGAGGAAATATCCATCAACATCTTGGAGTTATAATGCAATGGTTGGGTGAACCTGGGCCTTCGCCCAGAACCACCCGACCTGCGTTTTGTTTTGTCAGCCGGAGAAAACAACGAGGGGGAGGAAATACCCATGCCTGAAGCCAGAAGGGTTTACGCGGAAAAGGACAGGGGGCACAAGTCGCTGGGGGGCGCGCTCCGTAAGCTCATTTTTTTCGTGCCCGTGGCGCCGGTGGCGGCCTACCTGTTCCTGACGGCCCCTGGCCAAGGTCCGGGCCAGGTGGCGGCCGGGGTCATCTTCGCCTTCCTGTGGGGCGTTTTCGTCTCGGGCATAAGGGTCGCGGCCCAGTGGGAGCGCGGCGTGGTGCTGCGGCTCGGAAAGTTCCAGGAAATAAAGGGCCCGGGAATCCTCTACATCATCCCCTTCATCGACGACGTAAGGTTCGTGGACCTTCGGATTCTCACCCTGAACATCCCCAAGCAGCAGGTCATCACCAAGGACAACGTCCCGGCCGCCATCGACGGGGTGCTTTTCTTCTTCGTTGCGGACGCCGAAAAGGCCGTGATAAGGATCCAGGACTTCGCCTTCGCCATAGCCCAGTACGCCCAAGCCTCGCTTCGGGACGTGGTGGGCGGGCTCTCGCTCGATGAGGTTTTGTCCGAGCGCCAGCAGATACAGGCCAAGATCGCAGAGGTGGTGGAGGAGCGCATCAAGGACTGGGGCTTGCATCTGGACTCCATAAGGCTCCAGGACATCGAGATGCCGGAGGACTTGAAGCGCATCATGTCGCGCCAAGCCTCCGCCGAGCGGGAGAAGCGCGCCACCATCACCAAGGCCGAGGGCGACATGATGGCCGCCACGAACCTCGCCCAGGCGGCCCTCATCATGGAAAAGACGCCCGGGGCCATGAAGCTTCGGACCCTCCAGACCATAGACGGCCTGGGCGCGAGCCCCTCCAACACGGTGGTCCTTTTCCCCACTGAGATCAGCGAGTTCGTGAAGGACTTCGCCCCGGCCGGGGGGAAGAAGATCGCCATACCGGAATGAAACGGCGGCTGCGCCTTACCGCCCGGACCCTTTCCGGGCGCACCCAGTAGAGGATTTCCGATGGAGGCCAACAAGGATTTCGGAGCGCCCGGGGACGCCGTCCAGCGGGCCTGGTACACGTCCTTTTTCCTGGAGAACCACCTGGACCACGTGTCCTACCCTGACGAGGTGGCGAGCCCGGAGAAGATCCGCTTCATGGTGATGGTGGAGGAGAAGGAGCGCTACTACCCCTGCTCGGACCGCATGTTCGGGGCCATCATGGCCCGCCAGAGGCCGGCCTTCCTTTTGAGGCGCTACGACGAGGTCCTGACGCGGCTTTTGGGCCTCATCTACGACCAGATCGAGGAGCCCGACGACAGGGAGTTCCTGGAGTCGGTGCTCAGGACCAAGTTCCGCCACGAAACCGCCGACGGGGTCATGATCCCGTCCCGGCTCGAAAAGCGGCTTTTGAAGATATTCCTCGACCGCACCCAGATATCCGACCCCTGCCGGGAGAAGAAGGAGGCCATGAACAAAAGGGCCGCGGCCGCTCTCGGCTCGCGGGCCTTTCTTTCGGCATTGAACCGCGTGGAGGGTAGCCTCACGGACGGCACAGCAGCCACCATAGAGGAAATGCGCCTAAGGGCCAACCGGGTGCAGCTGACGCGGCTTTTTTCTCTCCTTTCGGCCCGGAAGCTGTGGGAGGGCGGCGCGGAAGGCTTCACCGAGGAGGACTTCACGGCCGTAATGAAAAGGCCCCTTTCCGGCTCCGGCGCGGACCTCCTCGCAGGCCTCCTGGCGCCCGAGCGCTCGGCCCTTGGGGCCTACGTGGAGCAGCCCTTGAAGATCATGTGGCTTCTGGACGAGTCGGGCGAAGCCATGATCGATCTTTACATCATCCGCTTCCTGGCGGGCCTCGGGCACAAGGTGGTCATCGCCTTCAAGGAGGGGCCCTTCTACACCAAGGCGGACGTGAACGACGCCAGAAGCGGCGAGACCTTGGCCCAGTGGCTCACCGGGGCCCACTTCATCAAGGACAAGGCCCTGGCCAAGAACGACCTCGTAAATCTTTTAAAGCAGGAGCAGCACGTCCTGGCCATATCGGACGGAACAATGGAGGACTTGAACCTGCTTCTGGTCACCACCACCTTCGCCCGCGTCTTCAAGGAGGCGGACCTGGTGGTGTCCCGGGGCGAGGCCCAGCGCCGCCGCTTCTTCGATACCCACCACGGCTTCACCCAGGACATACTCTCGGTGGCCCTGGACGAGGACGGGGGCGTTTCGGTGGAGTACAAGCCCCGCCATCCCTCCGTCATCAAGTTCTCCCTGCGGGACCTGGAAAAAAAGGCCGAGGACATCGTGGCCGCCATGCGAAAGGCCAAGGAGGAGGGCATGACGGTGGTGTTCTACTCCGGCATCATAGGCTCCATCCCGGGAAAGATCGACATGGCCAAGAAGATCATGACGGTCTTCGTGGCGCGCCTTAGGGAGCAGTCCGCCAACACCTTCATCGTGAACCCCTCCGAGTACTTCGAGCAGGGCATGGACGCGGACGACCTCATGTACATGTGGGAGATCGTTCAAAGAAGCGGCTTCATCGACATCTGGCGCTTCCAGAGCTACGAGGACATCGTGGCGGCCTTCGACCTCATGGGCGTGAAGGTCCCGCCCGAGTGGGTGGGAAAGGACGCCACCTTCTCCACGGGCTGCACCAAGGAGATGAAGATAGCCGTGGACGTCCTCCGCAAGAACCCCGAGATGCAGATCATAGGCCCCCCCCAGGAGAAGTTCGTGCGCCGGGGCGAGTACGGTGTGGGAAAATTTTTCGACCAGAGGCTCGGCGAGGTCTGCGGCTTTTGAGGGACAGGCCGATCACAAGCGCGATCCGCTGTGTTGCGCGTCGCCTCACGGCTCGGTCACGTACAACAGTACGCTCCCTTCGCCGCTCGCTTGCGCGCCTTGCGGCTCATCGCTTGTGATCGGCCTGTCCACGCGGAGAAACCAATTTTTTTCGCCGCCACGATGGGTCGATTTTAAGCGTATAGTTAACAACATCTTGAATTGAAAGTGTTTTGGAAAGGTAGAAGGAAGGGGGGGCGGGGGGAGGGTCGGGGTCCCCAGACGATCGCTGATCGGCCGGGGTGACAGGGGGAGGGAAACCTTTTCCTGTCCGTTCGCCCTTGACGCGGCTTGACGCGGGCCGCCTTTAGCGTTAAAAGTCGCGGAATCGTTTCTTGGAATAAACCGGACATTTCATGCGGAGAGGGCGCCAGGCCATCATGGACACGCGCAGGGACGAGGAAGACGAGCGGCGCGTCGCGGCGAGCAGGCCCGACGACACGGGCACGGGCGGCGACGACTGGGACGACGAGGACGAGGAGTACGAATCCGACGGCGGCAGGAGCCTTTTGCTCTGGATCGGCGGCGGGGTCATGGCCCTTGCCGTGGTGGTGTTCCTGGTCTTCTTCGGGCGTGGCCGCAGCGTCGGACCCGGCCCGGACGGGCTTGATCCCGCCGAGGAGCTGAAGAAGCTCCAGGTCCGGGTGGAGCAGATGGCCACCGACGCCGCCAGCAGCAAGGAGATCATCGACCGCATGGACAAGGACCAGGCCGGTGTCCGGGACGAGCTGGCCCGCCTGACGGCCCGGGTGGACGAGCTCGCCAAGACCAACGCGGAGCTTGCCCAGAAGCTGGCCCTGGGCGCGAGGAGCCGCGCGGCGGCCCCGCAGGCCCCGGAAGCGGCCGCTCCCGGCGAGGGGGACGCCGAGGCCGAGCTGGCGCAGCCCATCCAGCCCGTCACCGACGAGCCGCCTCCCGCCCCCGTGAAGCCCGAAAAGGCCGCGGGCCGGGAGAAGAAGGCCGAGGGCGCCAAAAAATCCTCCGCCGAGCCGGAAAAGGCCGCGAAAAAGGCCGGCGCGGCCGGCAAGAAGGCCGCCGAGGATGAGGCCCGAGACCAGGAAAGCACCAGGAAAAAGGCCGAGACCAGGAAGCCCGAGGACGGCGCGGCCCGGGATGCCGGCAGGAAGAAGTCCGAAACCGGCGAAAAGAAGGCGGAGACAGGGGCCAAGAAATCCGAACCCGGCGAAAAGAAGGCGGAAACCGGTGAGCCGGCCAAGAAGAAGCCGGACGGGAAAAAGGCCGCCTCCGAAAAGAAGGCCGCCTCGGGCGGGGACGAGGGGGGCGCCTCGGCCAAAAAGCCCGAGAAGTCAGCCTCCGGCGAAAAAAAGGATGGGGAGAAGGCCAAGGAAAAGCCCAAGAAGGCCGCCGCCTCCGGCAAGGACACCTACGTGGTGCAGCCCCATCAGACCCTCTACGGCATTTCCGTCGCAACGGGGGTGCCCGTCGAGGATCTCCGCCGCTACAACGGCATCAAGGGCGACCACATCGAGGAGGGGCAGCGCATTTATCTCAAGCCCAAGCCGTGAGCGTGAAACCAGGTTCAATGGCCGTTGCGGGGGGGACTGGCGGAGAGAACCCGTAAGAGGACGATGGCCCCATGACGGACGCAGGCTGGTCGAAACGCCTCCAAACCATAGGGGACGCAGCCATCCTGGGGCGCGCCTTCGTAAAGAACTGGGCGCTGGCCGGCCGCATGGTGCTCTCCCGGGGGCCCCTGGAGATGCGGCGGCGGATCAACCGCTTCGCCTGGTTGAAGACCGTGGCCGCGAGCCCCAACGATCTTCCCGCCCGCTTCACCAAGGGCCGCCACGGACTTTACCGCGAGGCCGTGGCCTACCTCACCTCCGAGGCCGCCGGCACCTTCATAACGTCAATTGACGAGCACTTCCGCCACCCGGAGCGCTCCATACTCCACGAGGACCTCATCCCCTCCGAGCTTTTCGCCGGCATGGGGCTCACCCCCTGGATGGCGGAGCTATTGGGCATAATGGTGCCGCTCCTTTCGCCCTCCCTTGGAGAATCCTACATCGACGCCGCGGAAAACGCCGGGATACCCCCCGACACGTGCAGCCTTCCCAAGGTCACCCTGGGGCTGGCCCTTTCCGACGACCTGCCGCCCCCCGTTGCCATGGTCTCGTGCAACATGCCCTGCGACGGCGGCATGAACTCCTACACCCTGATGCAGAAAAAGTACGGGGTGCCCGCCTTCCGGCTGGACATTCCCTACAACTTCTACTCGGAGCGGGCCGAGGACTACTTCGTGGGGGAGCTGAAGCGCCTCATAGCCTGGCTCGAAACCAACACCAAAGGCCGCATGGACTGGGACCGGATGCGGGAGGTCTGCGAGGAGCGGAACCGGGCGGTGGAGCTTGAAACCGAGCTTTGGGACCTCATATCCAGGCGCCCGGCCCCCATGGCGGCCGAGCCCGTCTACTTCTCGCATCTCCTCTACATGTGCGCCTTCCCGGGGCGCCCCGAGAGCACGGCCGTCTTTCGCAAGATCGTCGAGATCACCAAGAAGATCGCGGCCTCCGGCCGGGGGGCCCTCGAAAACGAAAAGTACCGCACCGTGCTCTGGAACCCGCCCACCCTAAGCTGCGCCGATCTTTGGGTCTGGGCCGAGGCCGAGTTCGGCGTGGCCAACATAATGGACATGCTGACCTACAACCGCCAGCCCTTCATCGACACCAAGAGCCCCGAAACCATGCTGAAAGGCCTTGCCCGCATCATCATGCAGGGCCCGATGGCTAGGCACACGCGGGGGCCGGCGGAAAACTTCTTCTCGGACCTCTTTTCCCTTTACGAGCGCTTCGATCTCGACATGATCTGGATGGCGGGCCACATAGGCTGCAAGAACACCATGGCCTTAAACGGC
>JAKAGN010000442.1 GCA_021815525.1 Deltaproteobacteria bacterium | reverse complement strand
AGACGCGCTACGCGCCCGCCGTCATCGTCATCAAGCTTGCCGAATACGAGAGCCTGTCCGACGAGTACAAGGACCGCATCGCCGAGGACCGCGCCGACGTCACCAAGCGCTTCTGCCTGGGCGTTCGCAAGGACAACGAAAAGTGCATCGAGGGAATGCTTAAATACGGCCTGGAGCTGGTCCAGGTGCCGGCCGAGAACAAGGCGGCCATCCAGAAGGCGGCCTCGCGGGTTTACCAGGACATGTCCGGCAAACTCTACCCGCGCGACCTTTTGGAGGAACTCCAGAGATACCTTGCGGCCTTCCGCGCCGGCAAGCCCGTGAAGCCCAGCATGGTCAAGGCCCCCAAGAAGAAGGCCGAGGTTGCCAGGGCCAAGCCCGCCGAGCCGGAACCGACGCCGGCGGCTCCCAGCATGACGGACATCCAGAAGGCCTACCAGGAGCAGCAGGACGCCCTGCGCCGCCAGGCCGCCGAGAAGAAGACCACCACCGCCTCGGCCGACGAGGAGGACCAGGAAACCGTGAAGAAGAGCGAGTCCGCCTGGGCCGAACGCCGCCGGCGGGTGCGCGAGGTCCAGACCAAGCTCCAGGAACTGGGCTACTACAAGAGCAAGGTTGACGGCATCTTCGGGCCCATCACCATGCGGGCCATCACCGAGTACCAGAAGGCCAAGGGCCTCCGCCAGTCCGGCGTGGTGGACGCCCCGCTCCTGAAATCCATGGGAATCAAATAGGAAAACGCGTCAGCAGGCTACACAAACCGCCGGCCGCCCGGAAGCTTTCCGGGCGGCCGGCGCCGCATGGCGGCCCGGCGCAGGCCCGGGCCCGGAGAAACCACATGGAGCATCTTTCCCTGCCCCGGCGGCTTCTTAAAAAGGTCCACCCCGAGGGCATCCCCCTCGTGGGGACCTTCCTTTACAACGCCTTGAGCAAAAGCTCTGTCTTCGACAGGCACTACGACAAGCTTGCCGACGACATCTCCTCCGTGAGAAGCGAAGGGCGCCTCCTCGACGTGGGCACGGGCCCGGGCCGGCTCCTCGAAAAGCTGCGCCTGCGCGCCCCCGGGCTTGCCCTCACCGGCCTCGACATCTCCGAAACCATGGTCCGGAAGGCGCGGGAAAACCTCGCCCACCTTTCCCCGCCGCCCGAGATAGTCCTTGGGGGCGCCTCGGCCCTGCCCTTCCCCGCCGGGTCCTTCGACGTCGTGGTGAGCACCGGCTCCTTCCACCACTGGAAAGACCCGGTGGGAGGCCTCGACGACATCCACCGCGTGCTGGCCCCCGGCGGCCAGGCCCTCATCTACGACCTGGTCTCCGACACGCCCCGCGAGGTACTCTCCAAAATGGCCGCCGAGTTCGGACGCCTGCGGGTGCTCCTCTTCTGGCTCCACGCCTTCGAGGAGCCCTTCTACACAAAGGCCGCCTTCGAGGACGTCGCCCGCGACACCCTCTTCAGCTCCGGCCGCATCCGCTGGGCCGGCGTTCTGTGCTGCCTGGCCATGCAAAAAAAATAAAAAGGAAAAGCCTCGTCAAAAGCAAAAGCGCGCCACAGGCTTCCGGAGGGATCGCTCCCCCTGGAAGCCTGCGGCGCGCTTTTGCCTTTACCTTCGGAAAGTATCGGGGGCGGCCTCTAATTTTTTCCGCCGTCCAGAAGTGCCCGGAGGCCCGCGTAGACTCCTCCCCTTGCCATAAGCTCCTCGTGGGTGCCGGTCTCGGCCACGCGGCCCTTGCGGAGCACCACGATGGAGTCGGCCTTCTCGATGGTGGAAAGCCGGTGCGCCACCACCAGCATGGAGCGCTTTTGGGACATGCGGCCTATGGCCTCCTGGATGCGGGCCTCGGTTTCCGGGTCAACGCTCGATGTGGCCTCGTCCAGGATGAGGAGAACCGGGTCGTGGTAGAGGGCCCGGGCGAAGGAGAGCAGCTGCCGCTCGCCGCCGGAGAGGTTGACCCCGCGCTCGGCGATGGCCTCGTCAGCGCCCTTGGCGAAGCGCGACACGAAGGACGCGCCCGCGAGGGACAAGGCCTCGTCGAGGGAGGGACCGCCGTTTTCGCCGCGGCCCAGGGTCACGTTTTCCCGTATGGTGCCCGCAAAGAGGAAGACGTCCTGCTGCACGAGCCCCATGCGGGCCGGAAGGGCCTCCGGGTCCCAGTCGCGGAGGTCGGCGCCGTCCAAGAGAATCCGCCCGGACGAGACGTCGTAGAAACGCTCCAGAAGGTGCGCGCACGTGGTCTTGCCGCTTCCGGTGCGGCCCACCAGGGCCGTCATGCCGCCTGGCTCCACGGTGAAGGAGACCTCCGACAGGACCGGCCGGCCCGGCTCGTAGGCGAATGAGACATTGGAAAACTCCACCCTGCCGCGGGCCGGCTCCGGCTTAAGCGGCGCGGCTGCCGGGGGAAGCCTGAAATCGGCGTCCATGAACTCGAAGATGCGCTCGGTGGAGGCCATCGCAAGCTGCATGATGTTGTATTTTTCCGAGATGTCACGCAAGGGGGCGAAAAACATCCGCAAATAGCTAACGAAGGCCACCAGCGTCCCCAGGCTCACCGCGCCGCCCGCCACCAAGAGCCCCCCCCGCCACAGGAGGGCCGCCACGCCCAGCGAGGCCAGAAGCTCCATGACCGGCATGAAGAGCGCGAAAACGTGTATCTGGCGCATCCCGGCCCGGTAGTTCTCCCGGTTCACCCCATCGAAAATCCGCGCCTGGCTTTCCTCGGCCGCGTAGAGCTGCACCGTGCGCATGGAGGAGAAGCGCTCCTGGCTGAAGGCGTTGATGCGGGACACGCTGGCGCGGAGGTCCCGGAAGGCGTCGCGGGACATGGACCCGAAGGCCAGCGCCAGGAAAAGCGCCAGGGGAATCAAGAGGAAGCAAAGAAGCGCGAGCCTCACGTTAAGGGCGAGAAGCACCGCCATGATGCCCGCCAGTATGAACACGTCCTTGAAGACCGTGAGGATCACGCTTTTGAACATCTCGTTCAAGTTTTCCACGTCGTTGGCCACGCGCGTGGTGAGCCTTCCCACGGGGTGACGGTCGAAAAAGGCGAGCCCCTGGGACGAGACCCGGTCGAAAAGATCGGAA
>JAKAGN010000441.1 GCA_021815525.1 Deltaproteobacteria bacterium | reverse complement strand
GCTTGTGAATTTGTGGTAGTCGAGGTCTTCGCCGCGGCCCTTGCGCCAGTTCTCGAAAAAGGGGGAGCCCGGGTAGGGCACCGCGATGTTGAACTTGGCGAAATCCGTGTCCACCTCTAGGGCGAAGCGGATGGTTTTCCATGCCGATTCCCGGGTTTCGCCAGGCAGTCCCAGTATGTAGAGGCCGAGGGTGCGAAGGCGGGCCTTTTTTGCCAGTTCCACGGCGCGCCTGGACTGTTCGGGCGTGATGGTCTTGCCGCAGTGCGCGAGGATTTTTTCGTCGGCGGACTCGATTCCGAAAAGCAGCATCACGAGCCCCGCCTCCTTCATGGCCCGGAAAAGTTCGAGGTCGGCCATGTCCACGCGGATCTCGGTGAACCACTGGAGCCGCCGGTGAAGGCCCCTGCGTCGCATTTCCTCGCAAAACGCCAATCCGTCCGCCTTGGTCAGCGGGAAGATGGAATCCTCGAAGCCGAACTGGGAAAGGCCGTAGTGGTCCGCGAGGTGTTCTATCTCGTCCACGACGCTTTCGATCCTGCGGGCCCGGACGCCCTTGAACATGGCGTTTTGGGAGCAGAAGGCGCAGCGGTGGGGGCAGCCCCGCCCGGCCTGAACGGGCAGGAGTATCCCCGAAACCCCGGATATGGGGTGGGCCCGGTAGGCGGAAACCGGCATGAGGTGCCAGGCGGGGTATGGGAGGCTGTCCAGGTCCGCCACCTGGACGGGCGGGCCTGTGAAGACCGGCTTGCCGTTTTCGAGAAGGGATATCCCCGGCACGTTCAGGGGCATTTCGTCCCTGGACAGGGCGCGGGCGAGGCCCGAGACGGCGTTTTCACCCTCTCCATGCACAACGAAATCGCAGACGCCCTGCTCTATGAGGGCTTCGGCGAAGACCGAGGCGTGAATGTTGCCCAGGACGATTTTAACCCCCGGGAGGGCGCCTCTGAGCTTGCGGGCAAGGTCCTTTACGGTGGCCATGGCCGGGGTGAGGCAGGAAAAGCCGACGAGGTGCGGTCTGAGGCCGGCGATGCGGAGGACGGTTCCTGCGTTATCCAGCTTTTCGGCGTACTGGTCCAGGACCGAGACATTGTGCCCGTCCCTCGAAAGCACGGCGGCGATGCAGGCCACGCCCAGGGGGGGGATTGGCACCATTGTGTCCTCGTGGCGGCCCATGAGGCCCCGCGGATCACAGCGCGGGTTAACGAGGACTATGTTGAGCGGCTTCATTTCCATCTCGTGTTTCTCCAAGGGATTACTCCCATACTCTCTGTCTCGCACCGGAATGGCGCGGGGGGATCACGCCGCGCCTTGCAAGGAGCCCTTATTGGATGCGCCGGCCCATTCTCCACCGTTCATCGAGAGGGGGCGATGGAGCTTTTGAGCACGATCCAGCCGCCCGCCAGCATGTTGGCGGGGGATATGCTTCCCCGCAGAAGGTGCCGGGCGACGAGCCCGGGCCGCATGTAGAAGCTTAAGAAGGCCCTGCGCTGGGCTCGGGCGAGATCGCGGCCGGAGACGCCTTCCGGGGAAAAGATGATGTCGCTTCCGTCGGTTTCGCGGTTGGGGCTGTAGCGTTCCCAGTCGCGGGGCGGGTTTTCGCCGAAGGCGTCCCGGAAGAAGGCCGAGCCGGGGTAGGGCACGGCGCGGTTGAACTTGGCGAAATCCAGCGGCAGGCTCCGGGCGAAGGCCAGGGTCTCGCTCATGGTTTCCGCGGTTTCGCCGGGAAGGCCCAGGATGAAGAGGCCGAGCGAAAGCACGCCCTCCTTCCGGCAGGCGGAAACGGCCCTGCGGGCGGCCGAAAGGCTGACGCCGGGCTTGACGCGGGCCAGTATCTCGCGGTTGCCGCTTTCGAGGCCGAAGATGAGCATGGAAAGCCCGGCCTTCTTCATCATGCGGATGAGGGGCCGGTCCACCATGTCCACGCGGGTCTCGGTGATCCAGCGGACCTTTTTGTGGAGCCCGCGTCGGGTCACGGCGGCGCAGAAGGCCTCGGCGTCGGCGGGCGAAAGCGGGAATACGGCGTCCGAGAACCAGAAGAGGTCCACGCCGGTCTCCGCGTGGACGGCGGCCATCTCCTCTGCGACCGGCTCCATGCTTCTTTTTCGCAAGACGGGGCTTAGGACGTTCTGGGCGCAGAAGTAGCAGCGGAAGGGGCAGCCCCGGGACGCCAGGAGCGGCAGGAGGCGCTTTTTGAAGGAGAAGATGGGCGGGGCCGGGTAGCGGGAAAGGTCCAAAAGCCGCCAGGCGGGGCGCGGCAGGGTGTCCAGGTCCGCCAGGGGCGGGCCCTCGGGGTTTTCCACCACCCGCCCGTTTTCCAGGAAGCTTAGGCCCGGCACCTCCCGCAAGGCCGCGCCCCGGGCCAGGGCCGCCGCCGCCGTTTCACCCTCGCCGCGGATGACCATGTCCGCCAGGCCCCATTGCAGGAGCTCTCGCGCGAAAAGCGTGGCGTGGATGTTTCCAAGAACGAGCCGGGCCTTGGGGCGCTTTTTGCGGATGAGTTCCGAAAGAGCCGGAAGATGGGCCGCGCCCGGGGTCAGGAGGCTTATCCCCACGAAATCTGGCGAAAACTCGTCCAGGACCTCCTAAAGAGACCGGCCAGGCGGCGCGAAGGCGTCGAATATCCGCACCTCCGCGCCCTCCCTCTCGAGAACCGCCGCCAGGTAGGCGAGGCCCAGGGGCGCGAAGGGCACCATCATTTTTTCGTAGCGGCCAAGGACCGAGAAGCCGTCCGGCCGGGGATTCACGAGAAGCCACCTCACGAAATTTCCCCATCATGCCAAGTTGAGTTCAAAGAGAAAGGATTCGCGGTGGAGGGGGGAAAACTTTTCTGCGAAAAGTTTTCCCCCCTCCACCGCACCCCCTCCCCCGCGCCAAAAAGCTTAACCACGCAAGCGTTATGAGATATGAAGCTTCCGGCGGAAAAATTTGACTGTTGACAACTAAGTGGTGCAAGCGGTTTTCATAGCAGAAATTTCCGGCTCCGTCACCGTCGCGCCGGAAAAAGAGGTAAGCATTCAGTCACTGGGGTTGAAGGGTCTTTCCAATGGCTCGGATAATGGCCGCAAGCCCGGCAATATAG
>JAKAGN010000031.1 GCA_021815525.1 Deltaproteobacteria bacterium | reverse complement strand
CACCGACGCGCAAAGGGAAAAAGGATAGCCCTTGTACCCCTTGAAAGCAGGCACCGCTTTCCGTTCATGCGTCAGCTTTTCCGAAAGCGCGTCCAGCTCCCGGGTCGTCACCCCCGGGCGAACCTCCTCCGCCAGCCTGGCCAGCACCTCGGCCACGATCCGGCTCGCCGCGCGCATCTTCTCTATTTCCTTGGGGCTCTTGACGATGATCATTTATCCGCCGTCAACGCCCCGTCACCCTCATGCCCTTTTTCAGGAAGCCCTCATAATTCCTTGTGATCATGTGGGATTCCATCTGGGCCAGGGTGTCGATGGCAACGCCCACCACGATCAGGAGCGCCGTTCCGCCGAAGTAGAAGGGAACCCCCAGCCGGAAGCTCAAGACGGAGGGCAGCACGCACACCGCCGACACGTAGACGGCCCCGCCCAGGGTGATGCGGGTCAGAACCCTGTCTATGTAGTTGGCCGTGCTCTTGCCGGGCCGGATGCCGGGGATGAAGCCCCCGTACTTCTTCAGGTTGTCCGCCACGTCCACGGGGTTGAACTGAACCGCCGTGTAGAAGTAGCAGAAGAACACGATGAGAATGACGTAGGGCAGCTGGTAGGCCCAGGAGCCCCTCATCATGTGATCGGCCACGTACTTTACCCAGGGCACGTCCACGAAGCTCCCGATGGTGGCGGGCACCATGAGGACGGACGAGGCGAAGATGGGGGGAATGACGCCCGAGGAGTTGATCTTCAAGGGCAGATGCGTGCTCTGCCCGCCGTACATGCGGCGTCCGACAACCCTCTTGGCGTACTGGACCGGAATCCTTCGCTGGCCCGACTCCACGAACACTATGACGAAGATAACCGCCACCATGAGAACGAGCACGCCCAGCACCTCGAAGATGGGCATGTCGCCGTTCTGCACCAGGCGCAGGGTCTTGAAGACCCCGTTCGGAAAACGCGCCACGATGCCGGCGAAGATGATGAGGGAGATGCCGTTCCCGATTCCCCGCTCGGTGATCTGCTCCCCGAGCCACATTATGAAGGCGGTCCCGGAGGTGAGCGTGATGACGGTGAGTATCCTGAATCCCCAGCCCGGGGCGATCACCACGGGCGATCCGCCGGCCGTGTGCATGGCCTCGAGGCCCACGCTTATACCGAAGCCCTGGATCACCGAGAGAATAACCGTTCCGTAGCGGGTGTACTGGGTGATCTTCTTGCGGCCGGCCGCCCCCTCCTTCGAGAGCCTCTCCAGGTGCGGAACCACCACGGTGAGAAGCTGAAGGATGATGGAGGAGGAGATGTACGGCATGATCCCCAGGGCGAACACCGACAGACGCTCGAAGGCGCCGCCCGAGAACATGTCGAAGAGCCCGAGAAGGCTTCCCCGCTGGGACGCAAAAAAATCCGCGAGGGCGGCGCCGTCGATCCCCGGCGTGGGAATGTGCACGCCCACCCGGTAAACGCCGATCAGGATCAGGCTAACCAGGATCCGGCGCTTCAACTCGGGAATCTTCAGGATATTGCCGAAGCCGCTTCCGACCATTGATCACTCCACCTCGACGGGAGGGGTATTCGTTCCGATGCTGCCGCCCGCGTTTCTGATCTTGTCCTCGGCCGCCTTGGACCACTTGTCGGCAAGGACGGTGAGGGCGCGGGTGAGCTCACCCTGGGCCAGGATCTTGACGCCGTCGGGACGCCCGTCGATCAGGCCCGAGTCGAAAAGAAGCCGCGCGTCCACCACGCTTCCGGCCTCGAAACGATTCAGATCCCGCACGTTCACCACCGCATAAATCTTGCGGTCGATGGGCGTGAAGCCGCGCTTGGGGAGTCTGCGGTGCAGCGGCATCTGACCGCCCTCGAAGCCCGGACGGACGGACCGGCCTGCGCGGGCGTTGGCGCCCTTGCAGCCTTTGCCGGCATAGGTGCCGTGGCCGGAGCCGGGGCCCCTTCCCACGCGCTTCCTATTTTTTTTGGCCCCCTCTGGAGGCGCAAGCTCGTGCAATTTCATGAAAATCTAAGCCTCCGTGACCTTCACCATGTGGCAGACCTTGGCGATCATGCCCCGGATGGAGGGGGTGTCTTCAAGAATCACCGTGCGGTTCATGCGGGTGAGATTCATGCCCCTAAGGACCTTGCGGTGCTTCTCGGGGCGCGTGATCATACTCTTCACAAGGGTAACGGCGAGTTTTTTGTCCGACATGGCCGACTCCTAAATCGAAAGCTCCTCTGGAGCCTTGTCGCGTCTTTTGGCCACAGCCTCGCGGCTTTCCAGGCAGGCGAGCCCGGCCAGGGTGGCTTTGACAACGTTATGGGGATTGTTGGAGCCCATGCATTTGGTCAGGATGTTGGATATCCCAGCGGCCTCCACCACGGCGCGCACCGCGCCGCCGGCGATGATGCCGGTACCGGGCGAGGCGGGCTTCAGAAGGACCCGTCCGGCCCCGAAATGCCCCAGAACCTCGTTCGGGATGGTGTGGTTGATGACGGGCACCTTCACCATGGACCTCTTCGCGGCCTCCACGCCCTTACGGATGGCCTCGGGGACCTCGCCGGCCTTGCCCAGGCCGAAGCCCACGCTGCCATCGCCGTCTCCCACAACCACCACAGCCGAAAAGGAAAAGCGCCGGCCGCCCTTGACCACCTTGGCCACGCGGCTGATGTGCACCACCTTGTCGATGAAATTCTTCTCTTCCACGCTGGGCTTCACGTTTTCGTCTCCTTAACGTCGCGGCCGGTAAGACCTAGAAATCGAGCCCGCCTTCGCGGGCGCCGGCGGAAACGGCCTTCACCCGGCCGTGGTACAAAAACCCGTTGCGGTCGAAGACCACCTTGGTGATGCCCTTCTCGCGGGCCCGCCGCGCCAGGAGCTTTCCCACGAACTCGGCCGCCGCCACCTTGTTTTCGAACTTGCCGTGCTCGCGCACTTCCTTGTCCAGGGTGGACGCGCACACAAGCGTCGTGCCGTCGCTGTCCAGGACCACCTGGGCATACATGTGCTTCGCGGAGCGGAAAACCGAAAGCCTCGGGCGTTCGGCGGTGCCTTCGATGTTCTTGCGCACTCTTTTCTTGCGCTTCGCATGGGCGACGATGTTTTCCTTGACCTTACCCATGACCTACTTTCCCTTTCCACCCGTCTTGCCGGCCTTGCGGGCGATATGCTCCGTTGAATACTTGATGCCTTTGCCCTTGTAGGGCTCCGGCGGCCGTAAGCGCCGGATGGCCGCCGCGGTCTGACCCAGAAGCTCCCGGTCGATACCTGTCAGGGTGATGGCGTTCTTCTTGTCCACCGAGCCAGAAACGCCGTCCGGAAGCAGGTACTGGATGGGATGCGAATACCCCAGCATGAGGGACAGCGTGGATCCGGATATCTCGGCCTTGTAACCGATGCCGTTGACCTCCAGTATCCTCGTAAAGCCCTCGCTCACCCCGGTCACCATGTTGGCGACCAGCGCCCGGGTGAGCCCGTGAAGCGCTCGGGTCTCCCGGCTTGAATCCTTGGGGCTCACCAGGATTTCCTTGCCCTCGACAACCACGCCCACCGCCGGGTGGATCGGCCGGGAAAGGCTGCCCTTGGCGCCCTTCACGGTGATGCCCGAACCATCTATGGTGATGGTGGTCGAGGCCGGAATCTTGATGGGTTTCTTGCCAATCCGGGATAATTTTTCCCCGGCGCCTGTCGGTTCGATGTCAACCCCGGACATGCTGCCTCCTTCACGCCGCCGTCCCGCGTAACGCGTGCGGACGGCACTGCGACGAAATCACCAAATCTTGCAGACAAGCTCTCCGCCCACGTTCTTCCTGCGGGCGTCCTTGTCCGTCATCACCCCCGAGGAGGTGGTGAGGATTGCGGTCCCGAGGCCGTTAAGGACGGGCTTCACCGCGTCGCTCTTTACGTAGACGCGGCGCCCGGGCTTCGAAATCCGCACTATGGACTTCAAGGCCGGAGCCTGATTGGCGCCGTACTTGAGGTAGACCCGCAAGACGCCCTGACGCTCGTCCGCGGTGACCTTGTAGTTCTTGATGTAACCTTCATCCTTCAGCACCCGCGCAATCTCCACCTTCACCGCGGAGGACGGAATGTCCACCTTGGAGAAGCGCGCCTTGGAGGCGTTACGAATGCGCGTGAGCATGTCGGCGATGGGATCCGTGATTGCCATTTTCGACTCCGTCCTAACGAAAAATCCGACGATTTGTCCTACCAGGAGGACTTCACCACACCCGGCAGATCGCCCTTGGAAGCCAGGTTCCGGAAGCAGATCCTGCAGATGCCGAACCGGCGCATGTAAGCCCGGGGCCGACCGCACATGGGGCAACGGTTGTAAGCCCGAACCGAAAACTTGGGCTTGCGGGCCGCCTTCGCTTTCAGGGATTTCTTAGCCAAAACCCTCTTCCTTTCGTTCTTTGACCGGACACTCTCACCGAAACGGTCGCTACTTCTTGAACGGCATGCCCAGAAGCTCCAGGAGCCGTCTCCCTTCCTCGTCCGTCTTGGCCGTGGTCACGATGGCGATGTTGAGTCCCCGGACCTTCTCGATCTTATCGTAGTCGATCTCCGGGAAGATGATCTGTTCGCGGACGCCCAAGGCGTAGTTGCCGCGGCCGTCGAAGGCCTTGGCGGACACGCCGCGGAAATCGCGCACGCGCGGAAGCGCCACGTTCACGAGCTTGTTCAGAAAGTCGTACATGCGCTCGCGCCTCAAGGTCACCATGAGACCGATGGGCATTCCCTGGCGGATCTTGAAGGCGGCGATGGATTTCTTGGCCTTCGTCACCACCGGCTTCTGGCCCGCGATCTGGACGAGTTCCACCATGGCCGCATCGATCACCTTCACGTTCTGGACGGCCTCCCCGAGGCCCATGTTCAAAACGATGCGGGATAGCTTGGGAACCTGCATGACGTTCTTGTAGCCGAACTCGCTCGTAAGCTTGGGGGCCACCTCTTTTTCGTACACATTCTTCAAGTACGACATGTCGAAAATCCTTCCGGCCCTTTTACTTGGCGTCCAGGTGCTCGCCGCAGCGCGCGCAGGCCCGCACCTTCTTGCCGTCCTCGAGAACTACGTTGCGGACGCGCGTGGCCTTGGTGCACTTGCCGCACAGGATCATCACGTTGGAGGCGTGAATGGGCGCCTCCTTCTCGACGATCCCGCCCTGGCGGACGGCGCCGCCCGGCTTCTGGTGCCTTTTAACCTTGTTCAGGTTCTCCACGATCACGGAGCCCTTGTCCGTGAAAACCCGCATCACCGTGCCGATCTTGCCCTTCTGATCGCCGGAGATGACCTTGACCTTGTCGCCCTTCCTGATGGGCCCCACCTTGTTCTCCATAACACCCTCTTCGCAGCGGCGCCTGTTAAAGGACCTCGGGCGCCAGGGAAACGATCTTCATGAAGCGCCTGGCGCGCAGCTCGCGGGCCACCGGGCCGAAAATGCGCGTCCCGATGGGTTCGCGGGCCTGGTTGATGAGCACCGCCGAGTTGTCGTCAAAGCGGATGTAGGAACCGTCCGTGCGCCGCACTTCCTTGCGGGTCCGCACCACCACGGCCTTCATGACATCCCCCTTCTTGACCTTGGAGTTGGGGATGGCCTCCTTCACCGAGACCACGATGATGTCCCCCAACGTCGCGTAACGCCGCTGGGAACCCCCCAGAACCTTGATGCACTGCACCGCCTTGGCGCCGGAGTTGTCGGCCACGGTGAGCTTGGTCTGCATTTTAATCATGGCTCAACCCCTTCCTATACCGCCTTCTCGACGATCGCCGACACCCGCCAGCGTTTGGTCCTGGAAAGAGGGCGCGATTCGGTGATGAGAACCCTGTCGCCCGTCTTGCAGGCGTTTTCCTCGTCATGGGCGGAGTAGCGCTTGCGCCGCCGCACGTACTTCTTGTACTCGGCATGCAGCACCGTGCGCTCGATCATCACCACGACGGTCTTGTCCATCTTGTCGCTGACCACCGTGCCGATCAGCCGCTTTTTAGTTCCGCGCTCTTTCATGTCACGCCTTCTCCCCGGCCGCGGACTCGGCCGCCTGCCCCTTGGATTTCTCCTTGAGTATGGTGACGAGCCGCGCGATGTCGCGCTTCTGTTGCCGGAGCTTCATGGGGTTTTCCAGCTGGCCGGTGGCATGCTGGAACCGAAGGTTGAAAAGGGCGTGGTACGCCTCCTTAACCTTCCCCTCGATTTCCGCCGCGGTCAGATTCCGCACGTCCTTGGCTTTCATCACATCCTCCCCAGGGCAACGATCTTGGTCCGGAGGGGGAGCTTGTGAGCCGCAAGAAGCAGGGCCTCGGTGGCCAGACTTTCGCTTACCCCGTCCATCTCGTAAAGGATCCGTCCCGGCTTGATTACGGCCTGCCAGCCCTCCGGAGCGCCCTTGCCTTTGCCCATGCGGGTTTCGGCCGGTTTCTTGGTGAAGGGCTTGTCGGGGAAGATCCTTATCCAAATCTTCCCGCCGCGCTTTACGTGACGGGTCATGGCGATACGGGCGGCCTCGATCTGCTTGGCGGTGATGTACCCGCACTCCATGGCCTGAAGCCCGTACTGGCCGTAGCTCAAATCGCTGCCGCGCCAGGCCGTGCCGCGCATCTTACCTTTTTGCACCTTGCGGTGTTTGACCTTCTTGGGACTCAGCATGGCTCATTGCCCCTTGTTCAGGACGCCGCTTCCTGCCGGACAGCGTCCGCATCCAGGATTTCGCCCTTGAATATGTAAACTTTGATGCCGATGATACCGTAGGTGGTTCTGGCCTCGGCAAACCCGTAATCGATGTCCGCCCGAAGGGTGTGGTGGGGCATGCGCCCCTCCCTGTACCATTCGCGGCGGGCCATTTCAGCGCCGCCAAGACGCCCGGCGCAGATGACCTTTACGCCCTGGGCCCCGAAGCGCATGGCGCTCGTCACCCCGCGCTTCATGGCGCGGCGGAAGGCAACCCGGCGGACAAGCTGGGAGGCCACGTTTTCGGCCACCAGTTGGGCGTCCACCTCGGGCTTGCGCACTTCCTGGACCTCGATGTGCACATCCTGGATGGTGAGCTTTTCCAGGTCCTTTTTGAGAAGCTCGATCTCGGAGCCCTTCTTGCCGATCACGATACCCGGCCGGGCCGCGAATATGATGAGCCGGATGCGCTTGGCGGAGCGCTCGATCTCGATCTTGGATACGCCAGCGTGGTTTAGCTTGTCCTTCAAAAAGCGACGGATCCGGAAATCCTCCAGTATGTACTGGGAGTACTTCTTCTTTCCGGCGAACCACCTGGAATCCCAGGTCTTGATGATGCCCAGCCTCAACCCGATGGGACTTACCTTCTGGCCCAAAATAGCCCTCCTTTTGGAGCTTGTCCGAAGTCGTCGAACCGCTTGCCGGTTACCCGCGTTCGGAGGCCCTCCGTACTAATCTTCCAGTATCACCGTTATGTGGGCCGAAGGCTTGAGTATCCGGTTGGCCCTGCCCTGGGCCCGCGGCCGGAATCGCTTGAGCGTGGGCCCCTGGTTGACGATGATGTTCGTCACCTTGAACTTGTCCACGTCCCCGCCCTTCTGCTCGGCGTTGGCGGCCGCGGAGGCCACCACCTTGCCGATGACGGCCGCGGACTTCTGGGGCATGAACTTCAAGGTGTTGATGGCCGTCTCCACCGCGTTTCCCTTGACCGCAGCGGCAACCCATCGTGCCTTTTGCGCCGAGACGCGGATGAACCTGGCGTGCGCCGTAACCTTCATGATCCCCATCCTCCGGCGGTCTATTTCTTGGCCGCCTTGGTCTTTTTGTCCCCGGCGTGGCCGTAAAAGGTCCGCGTGGGAGAAAACTCGCCCAGCTTGTGCCCCACCATGTTCTCCGTCACGAACACCGGGATGAACTTCTTCCCGTTGTTGACGGCGATGGTTAGCCCCACCATCTCGGGAAGAATGGTGGAACGCCGGGACCAGGTCTTGATCACCTTTTTCGACTGCGTATCCTGGGCCGTGACCACCTTCTTCACCAGGTGATCGTCAACGAACGGCCCTTTTTTCAACGACCTCGGCATGGCCGACTCCGTCCTTAGCTTAATGGTTCGTTCAACGCTTCTTCACGATGAGACGGTCCGAAGGCTTCCTTTTCCGGGTCTTGAAGCCCTTGGACGGCATGCCCCACGGAGAGCAGGGGTGCCGGCCGCCCGAACTCTTGCCCTCGCCGCCGCCCATGGGATGATCCACGGGGTTCATGGCCACGCCCCTCACCCGGGGACGGCGTCCCAGCCAGCGGGAGCGCCCGGCCTTGCCAAGGGCGAGGTTCTCGTTTTCCACGTTCCCTATCTGTCCCACCGTTGCCATGCAACGGGTCAAGACCATGCGGACCTCGCCGGAGGGGAGCCGCACCTGGGCGTAGTCGCCTTCCTTGGCGACGAGCTGCGCGAAGGTGCCGGCGCTACGAACGATCTGGCCGCCCCTGCCCACTCTAAGCTCCACGTTGTGGATCAAGGTGCCAAGGGGGATGTTGGCGAGCGGCATGGCGTTGCCGGGCTTGATGTCGGCCCCGGGGCCGGCCATGACGGTGTCGCCCACCTTGAGGTTCACCGGCCAGAGGATGTAGCGTTTCTCGCCGTCAACGTAGTGCAGGAGCGCCAAGCGCGCGGTGCGGTTGGGGTCGTACTCGATTGCCGCGACCCTGGCCGGAATACCGCTTTTGTTGCGCTTGAAGTCGATGATCCTGTAGTGCCGCCGGCTTCCGCCGCCCTTGTGCCGCGCAGTGACCCGGCCGTAGGAGTTTCTTCCGCCGGTTTTCTTGTTCCGGGCCAGAAGTCCCTTTTCCGGCTTTTCCCGGGTGATCTCCTCGAAACCCGCGTACTCCAGGAAGCGCATTCCCGGCGAGGTGGGCTTGTTCGTCTTATGGGTGGCCATTTCTTCCCTCGCTAGACGCCGTCGAAGAACTCTATGCTGGCGCCCTGGGCCAGCCGCACGACGGCCTTTTTCCAGTCACGTTTCTTCCCGACGGTGCGGCCGCGGCGTTTGATCTTGCCGTTCACGTTCAGGGTCTGAACGTCGTTCACGCGCACCTTGAAGATCCGCTCGATGGCCCGGGCGATTTCCACCTTGTTGGCCTCGGGGGCCACCTCGAAGACGTACTGGTTATGGGCGTCCTTGAGGCGCGTACCCTTTTCCGTGATGAGCGGGCGCCGGATGATGGTGTACATGTTCATGCCGCAAACCTCCCCCGGATGCCCTCGATGGCCGAGGCGTCCAGAATCAGGTGCTTGTGGCGCAGGATGTCGTAAACGTTCAAGCCCATCACCGGCAGCACCTTGAGATCGGGTATGTTGCGGGCGGAAAGCGAAAGGTTCGCGTCCTTGTCCAGGGTGACCAGGAGGGCCTTTTCAACGGAAAGGGCCTTTATCATGGCCGCCACGTCCTTGGTCTTCACCCGCTCCAGCGCAAGGGAATCCACCACCTTGAGGGAGTTTTCCGCAAGCTTGGCCGAAAGGGCCATGGCCAGCGCCTGGCGGCGCACCTTCTTGGGAACGTCGTAGGCGAAGTTCCGCGGATGGGGCCCGAACACCGAGCCGCCGCCCCTCATGACCGGGCTCGAGCGCTCGCCCCTGCGGGCGCGACCCGTGCCCTTCTGCCGGAACATCTTCTTTCCGGTGGCGTTAACGTCCGAGCGGTTTTTCACCGAGGCCGTGCCCCGGCGGCGGCTGGCCAGCTGGGCCACCACCACCTCGTGGAGCACCCACGGCTTTACCGTAACGGCGAAGATGGAATCGGAAAGCTCGATTTCCGAAACCTTGCCGCCTTCCTTGTTGTATACGTCTGCCAGCGCCATAACAACCTCGCCCCTTTTCACCAGAACGCGGACTTGGGCTTCAGGACCTCCACGAAGGAGGAGCTGAAGCCGGGCACCGCGCCCTTGACGAGAATCAGGTTCTGTTCCGGCCGGATATCCACGATGACGAGGTTCCGGGTGGTCTGCCGGGTGTCGCCGTAGTGGCCGGGAAGTCTCTTGCCCTTGATGACCCGCGACGGATACGCCGAGGCGCCGATGGAACCGGGACGCCTGTGGGTCATGCACCCGTGGGTGTCCTTGCCGCCGGCGAACCCGTGGCGCTTCACAACGCCGCCGAAGCCCCGGCCCTTGATGTTGCCGGCCACGTCAATCTTCTCGCCGACCGAGAAAAGGTCGGCCGAAAGGACCTGGCCCAGGGTGTACGATGCGGGGTCCTCGACGCCGAACTCTTTGAGATGCCGAAAGGCCTTGCCGCCGCTCTTCGCAAAATGGCCGGCCGCGGGCTTTTTCACCCGCTTTTCCTTGACGTCCCCAAAGCCCACCTGGATGGCGTCGTAACCGTCCGTGGCCTTGGTCTTGATCTGGGTCACCACGCAGGGCCCCACCTGGATCACAGTCACCGGAATGTGCCGGCCGTCATCCGCGAAGATGCCCGTCATGCCCAGTTTTTTACCCAAAAGCCCCTTAACCATGACCTTATATCCTCCGGTTCCGCCGGCCGCAGAAAACAGGCGGCCGGTCTTCCTTTTCGCCCCGCCGTCAGCCCGGTCCGCTTTGCGCCCCAGGGCTCCGCACGGCTTTATTCTGGCGTCAGACCTTGATCTCCACGTCCACGCCGGGGGAAAGGTCCAGCTTCATGAGGGCGTCAACGGTCTGTTGGGTGGGCTCCAGGATGTCGAGAAGCCGCTTGTGGGTGCGGATCTCGAACTGCTCCCGGCTCTTCTTGTCGATGTGGGGCGAACGCAACACACAGTACTTGTTGATTCGTGTGGGCAGGGGAATGGGCCCCACCACCTTGGCCCCGGTGTTCCGCGCCGTCTCCACGATGTCGGACGCCGACTGGTCCAGAAGCTTATGATCGTAAGCCTTGAGCCGTATCCGGATTTTCTCGTTCATCAACATGGCTTCTTGGGTCCTTTTCCGTACGGCCTAGGCGATGATCTCGGCGACCACGCCGGCGCCCACGGTGCGGCCGCCCTCGCGGACGGCGAACCGCAGTTCCTTTTCCATGGCGATGGGCGTGATGAGCTCCGCCGTCACGCTGACGTTGTCCCCGGGCATCACCATCTCAACGCCCTCGGGAAGCGTCACGATTCCCGTCACGTCCGTCGTGCGGAAGTAAAACTGCGGACGGTAGCCGTTGAAAAACGGCGTGTGGCGCCCGCCTTCTTCCTTGGACAAAACGTATATCTCAGCCTTGAACTTCGTGTGCGGCGTGATGCTCTTCGGATGCGCAACAACCTGGCCGCGCTCCACCTCCTCGCGCTTCGTGCCGCGAAGAAGAACGCCGATGTTGTCGCCGGCCTGACCCTCGTCCAGAATCTTCCGGAACATCTCGACCCCGGTGCACACCGTCTTGATGGTGGGCCGGATTCCAACGATCTCCACTTCCTCGGAGACCCGGATTATGCCGCGCTCCACACGGCCCGTAACCACCGTGCCGCGACCCGAGATCGAGAACACGTCCTCGATGGGCATCAGGAAGGGCTTGTCCACCTCCCGCACGGGCTGCGGAACGTAGGCGTCCACCGCCTCCATCAGATCGAAGATGCACTTCACATCCGGCGAATTGACGTCGTCCGCCTCCAGGGCCTTCAAGGCCGAACCCCGAATGATGGGCGTGTTGTCGCCGTCGAAGCTGTACTTGTCAAGAAGTTCCCGAAGCTCCAGCTCCACAAGCTCGATCAGCTCCGGGTCGTCCACCATGTCGCATTTGTTCAAAAACACCACGATGCGCGGGACGCCCACCTGACGCGCCAGGAGGATGTGCTCCCGGGTCTGGGGCATGGGGCCGTCATCCGCCCCAACCACCAGGATCGCGCCGTCCATCTGCGCCGCGCCCGTGATCATGTTCTTGATGTAGTCGGCGTGGCCGGGGCAGTCCACGTGAGCGTAGTGGCGGTTGGCGGTCTCGTACTCCACGTGGGCCGTGGCGATTGTGATCCCGCGCGCCTTTTCCTCGGGGGCCTTATCGATCTGGTCGAAGGGAACGTAGTTCGCCCAGCCCTTTTTCGCCAGCTGCTTGGTGATCGCCGCCGTCAGCGTGGTCTTCCCGTGGTCGATGTGACCGATCGTCCCCACGTTCACATGCGGTTTCTTGCGCTCAAACTTCTGCTTGGCCATTTGATCCTCCCCGGGCCCGCCTTCGGCGGCTTAACAGCCTGTCTAAAAACGGGAATTGCTGTGTCGCGCTTTAAAGCCAATTCCGCCACGTATATTGAATACGCTTGCTCATTGTCTTTTCGCGCTCCTTGCACTTCATCGTTTTTATCCAGGCTTCATATAGAGCCTTTTCAACGGGCTGCTATCAATTTCACCACCGGTAATGGGCGAAAGCCTTGTTGGCCTCTGCCATCTTGTGGGTGTCTTCCTTCTTCTTGATGGCGGCGCCGCGCATGTTGGCGGCATCCATGATTTCACCCGCCAGCTTCTGGGCCATCGACTTGTCAGGCCGCTTCTGGGCGAAACCGATGAGCCAGCGCATGGCCAAGGCCACGCGGCGGCGGTTCCTTATTTCGGTCGGCACCTGGTAGGTGGAGCCGCCCACGCGCCGGCTTTTGACCTCTATGATGGGCTTCACGTTGGCGACGGCCTTGTGAAAAAGCTGCAGCGGCTGCTCCTTGGTGCGCTCGGCCACGAGGTCGAAGGCGCGGTAGACCATACGCTCCGCGATGCTCTTCTTGCCCTGCCGCATCACTGCATTGATGAGCCGGGCAACGAGGTCGTCGTTGTAACGGGCGTCCGGCAGGACTTCCCGCTCCTCTATTTCGCGTCTCCTGGGCATGTCCCTCTCCTTAACCCCGCGTCATTTGGGCTTCTTGGCGCCGTACAGGGAGCGACCCTGCCTGCGGTCCGCGACCCCCATGGAATCCAAGGTGCCGCGCACGATGTGGTAGCGCACGCCGGGAAGGTCCTTCACGCGGCCGCCGCGGACCAGGACCACCGAGTGCTCCTGGAGGTTGTGGCCCACGCCGGGAATGTACGCCG
>JAKAGN010000440.1 GCA_021815525.1 Deltaproteobacteria bacterium | reverse complement strand
CCGATCTGCGTTCGAGCTTCGCCAGGGCGTTTCCCAGCATGAGCCATGCCTCGGGGCTTTGGGGGACGGCCCGTGTCGCCCGTCCCATGATTTCCAGGGCTTTGTCGAGCCGGCCATCCGAAAAATATATGCGCCCAAGGCCCGAGTAGGCCGGAAAGTAGAGGGGGTTGGCGGCGATGGCCCGCTCGTAGAGGCGAACGGCGTCGGCCGGTTTGTTCAGGCGCATCCATTCCTCGGCAAGCCTTGCGTAGCCCTCGGCGAAACCGGGTTCCAGGGCGAAGGCGCGGCCGGCGAGGGCCTGGGCCTCGGCCGTTTTGCCCTCCCGCATCCGGCACGCCGCGAGGTTAACGAGGGCGCTCGCGTTTTTGGGGTCCCGGGCCAAAAGGCGCGCGAGGTAAGGCGCGGCGTCGGCCGGGCGGTCGAGGGCCAAAAATGCCGCGCCGGCGTTGTTTTCGGCGTCGGCGTAGGCCGGGTTGTACGAAAGGGCGGCGAGGAAGTGCGGCAGCGCCAGCCAGGGCCCGCCCTTTTCCAGGATGGCGGTCCCCAGGTCGTTCTCCGCCACGTAGTTTTGATCCGTCACGGAAACGGCGCGGGAGAAGAGGGTTTCTGAGTCCCGGTAGAACCCGGCCTGCCGCCACCCCATAACGAAGAGGGCCGCCACCAGAAGCGCCGCCAGCACCCGCGAGACCGCCCGCCCGCGCGGAACCCGGTAAAAGGCCCCGGCAGCGGCCCACGTCGCCACGAGAAAAAGGCCGATCTGCGGCAGGTACGCGAAGCGGTCGGCGAGCGCCGGCCAGAGCCCGGCCTGCTTTATGCCGCTCATGGGGGCCAGGATCAGAAGGTACCAGAAAAGCCCCACGGCCATCCAGGGGCGTTTCCGGGCGTTTAAAAGGGCCAGGACCACGGCCGCGGCCAGGATCAGGGCCGAGACCGCCGCGAGCCAAGGCGCCACACGCGCTGGATAGGGGTAGAATACGGCAAGCCTGGCGGGCCAGAAAAGAAGCCCGGGGTAGCCTTCGGCGTAGGAAACGAGGGCGTTTTCGAGCCGCAGCGGCAGGGGCCGCTCGCCCAGGGCCACGTCTCCGAAGATGCGGGCGGAAAAAAGGGTGGCGGCCACCGATGCGCCGGAAAGGATCAGGAAGGGGACCTTTTCCGCCGCAAGGCGCGTAAGGGAAAGCGCCGGGATTTTACCCCGGAGGGCCGGATTTTCGGGCGGGACCCCGTACCCGCGCAGCCTTCCCAAGGGCCAGAAATCGAGAAGAAGCAGGAGCGCGGGAAGAACGACCGCTATGGGCTTGGCCATGAGGCTTCCCGCCGCGGCTGCGAGGGACGGAAGGAGCCGCCGCCATCCGGGGCGCTGCGCGTGCCTTGCGTAAAAAATGAGCGCCAGGAGGAAAAAGAGGGCGCAAAGGAGGCTCTTGCGCTCGCTCACCCAGGCCACGGAGTCCGCGTTCACCGGATGAACCGCGAAAACGGCGGCGATGAAGCCGCTTTTCCAGGCCGAGCCCGAGAGCTTGAGCAAAAGCGCGTACAGCAAAAAGGCGTTTACGGCGTGGAAGAGGGCGCTCGAAAGGTGATGCAAGCCCGGGTCGAGGCCGAAAAGCGTCACGTCCAGCATGTGGGAGAGCATGGGAAGCGGGTGCCAGTAGGCCACGCCCTCCATGCCAAACGCCCGCCTTACGCCCTCCCATGTGAGGCCGCCCGCCACGTAGGGGTTCTGGTACACGTAGGATGGGTCGTCGAAGTTTAAAAACGAAAAGCGCCGCGCCTGGAAGTAGACGGCCAGCGCCAGTAGCGGCGCTAGGGCGTAAAATATCCGCCCGGCGCCGAGCTTAGCTCTTCCTTTTTCCATCTTGGCTTTTCCGTCGCTTTTCGTCAAAAGAAGGTTCGGCCCGGCGCCGAAATGTGGTATCAGCCTTTATCAAACCCAAGCCTCTTTTCTCAAGCGGAGGAGCCGTGAACGAGAGCGTCGTCATCAGGGACCTCGTCCCGGAAAAGGACATGGATGGGGTCTTCAACTGCTACGCCGAGGGCTTCCGCCACATTATCTGGCCCATCCTGGACCACGCGGAAAAAAGCCTCCACCAAGACATCCTGCGCTTTTTCCTGGCCGGGGCCTCGGACGGCTTCGTGGCGGAGCACGAAGGCGAGGTCCACGGCGTTCTTCTTGGCAGCATCCCCGAGCGCGCCGGGCGAGTCCTTTACATGCTCTCCTACGGCGCCTTCCGCCTCTTGCCGCCCGCGGCCGCCCGCTCCCACGGCATGGACGACTTCGCCCGGCGCGCCTTCTTCCGTCTCCTCTGCGGCTACGCGCCCCATCTTCTCCGCCACCCCGTGGCCCGCGGCATGGCGGAGGTCCTTCTCTTCACGTCCCGGCGGGCCCTGCGGGGCCGCGGCATGGGCCGGATGCTCATGGACGCCTACATGGCCCGGGCCCGCCAGCGCGGCGCCCGCGTCGTCTTCGTCTGCACCGACACGGCCCTGTCCTACCACTTCTACGAGGCCTACGGCTTCTCCCGAGTGCGGAGTTTCCCCATGACCGCCTACCGCGAAAGCCTCCCCGGCGAGACCCACCAGGGCCTCATCTACCGCCTGGACCTTGCCTGACGGCAAAAGCTTGAAAGCAAAAGCCGCCTCCGGCGGCCGGGGAGACTACGTCCCCCCGGACCCCCGATAATGGCTCCGCGTAGCTCTCGCACGCTCCGCATGATTTTAGAGGGCTTCGCATTCGGCCACCCGAAAATTTTCACACCGCAGAAAGGCCTTCCGGCAAGATCGGGTGCTGTAGTGCCGTAGGTTGGGCGGTTCCGGGCCAAAGGCCCAGGTCCACCCAACAAATAGCGAATGATTCCATAATATCGGGTGGTTCCGCCCTCCTACGCTTTCAGCTTCGGAGGGCGGAACCACCCGGCCTACGGGTTTTCCCCAAACATTCAAAAATACGGAGCCCTTCCTCCCCAACCTTCCGGGCGCCGGAGGCGCTTTTGCCTTTATCCCCCCGCCAGTCGGCTCAGGATGGCGTCGGGGGGGCCGAGGGGGGCTAGGTCCGGGTCGTGGGCGGCCTTTTCGGGAAGCGCGGGGTCGAGACGGGCGGCCGC
>JAKAGN010000439.1 GCA_021815525.1 Deltaproteobacteria bacterium | reverse complement strand
GGGAATGGGGAAGGGGGAACCTTTTTGAAAAAAGGGTCTCCCCTTCCCCCCTCCCCCGCACCCCCTCCCCTCATCCCCCCCAAAAAACTTCAAGTTATGGAGAAGAGAGCGGGGGCCTCCGTCAGTGTTTCTTCATTTTTCGTCAGGCTGCCGAAAGGCGCGCGGCCACGGTCTCCACAAGGCTTGCGAAGGGGACCGGCTCCTGCTCCTTGGTGGCCATGTTTCTAAGGACGGCCGCGCGGTTATTGAGCTCGTCGCCGCCCAGCATTAGGACGTAGCGCGCGCCCAGCCGGTCGGCCCGCTTCATCTGGCTTTTAAGGCTCCGTCCGAAAAAGTCCATCTCGGCCGCGACGCCGGCGAGGTTTAAGGCGCAAAGCCACGAAAACCCCAGCTTTTGGGCGTCGTCCCCCAGGCAGGCCAGGAAAACCAGGGCTCGCGGCTCAACCTTCGCCCCGTTTTCGGCCAGAAGCTCCAAGAGACGGTCCATGCCGATGGCAAAGCCCACGGCCGGGGTGGGAGGGCCGCCCAGGGCCTCCAGGAGGCCGTCGTAGCGCCCGCCCCCGGCCACGGCGTTCTGGGCCCCGAGGGAAGTGGTCTGCACCTCGAAGGTGGTGCGGGTGTAGTAGTCGAGGCCCCGCACCAGGCGCGGGTTCAGCTCGAATTGGATGCCGAGCGCCCCAAGGCCCTCCGTGACCAAAGCAAAGTGCTCCCGGCAGGCGGGGCACAGGTGCTCGCTTATGGCGGGCGCGCCAATCATGGCCACCCGGCAGTCCGGCGCCTTGCAGTCCAGCACCCGCAGTGGGTTCGTCGATCCCCGGCGCACGCAGTTTTCGCAAAGCGCCGCGGACCTTGCCGCCACGTACTCCGTTAGAAGCGCCTTGTACGCGGGGCGGCACTCCGGGCAGCCCAGGGAGTTTAAGTGCACCGTTACATCAGGGGTGTCCAGGCGCTTTAGGAGCGTGACCAGAAGGAGGATGGCCTGCACGTCGGCCGCGGGCCCGGGCACGCCGAAAAGCTCGGCGTTCAGCTGATAAAATTGGCGGAAGCGCCCCTTTTGGGGCCGTTCGCGGCGGAACATGGGGCCCGTGGTGAAAAGCTTGCGCACCGGGTCCACGGCCGCCATGTTGTGCTCGATGTAGGCGCGCGCCACGCCCGCCGTGGCCTCGGGCCGCAGGGTCAGCATCTCGCCGCCCCGGTCCGTGAAGGTGTACATCTCCTTTTCCACGATGTCGGTGTCGGCGCCTATGCCGCGCGCGAAAAGCTCGGTCTTCTCCATTATGGGAAGGCGGATCTCGGAAAACCCGAAGTCCGAAAAAAGCTTGCGCGCGGTCGCCTCCACGTGTTGCCAAAGCTCCACATCGGGCGGCGCTATGTCCCTAAATCCCTTGATGAGCGAAATCATGCGTCCCTCTCCATCCTTAAATGCAAATCGTATTTATTGCCACAAACGGCCAGCGCGATCAAGAACATTTCCGGTCTTCGGCAATTTAAGGCGGGGGGGCATCGGCACTATGAAGGAAGCACCATGTGAAGCCTGTATAAAAACGATGAGCTGCAAGGCGCGCGAGTCGCGCGCGAAGGGAGCGTACTGTTCGTACGTGACCGAGCGCAAGATGAAGCGCAACGCAGCAGATCGCGTTTTTATCCAGGCTTCACCCCGGAACGGGGGCAGATGGGGTAAAGCCCGCACTCCGGGCAGCGGGGCTTGCGGGCGGTGCACAGGGCGCGGCCGTGGTAGATGAGCTCTAGGGAGAATGCGATCCAGGTTTTTTCCGGCAGCACTGCCATTAGGTCGTACTCGATCTTTTCCGGGTCGGTTTCCCTGGTGAGGCCCAGGCGGAAGGCGATGCGCTTGACGTGGGTGTCCACCACGATTCCCGGCACGCCGAAGGCGGCGTTCAAGACCACGTTGGCGGTTTTGCGCCCGACACCGGGAAGCGCCAGCAGGGAGTCCATGTCCCGCGGGACCTCGCCGCCGTGGCGCGTGATGAGCGCCTCGGCGCAGCCCTTGAGCTTTTTGGCCTTGGCGTGGAAGAAGCCCGTGGGGCGGATCAGGGCCTCGATCTCGGCGATGTCCGCTTCGGCGAAGTCCTTTGGGGTCTTGAACCGGGCGAAGAGGGCCGGGGTTACGGCGTTCACCTGGCGGTCGGTGCACTGGGCCGAAAGGATGGTGGCGCAAAGAAGCTGAAAGGGGTTTTCGTGCCGTAGCTGGGTCACCACGTCCGGGTAGGTTTTTTCCAGGAAATCCAGGATGATGGCAATATGTTTTTTATTGACAGTCATGTCTTTCAGCTTCTAATTGAGATTAGGTTAGAGTCACTTCGTGGTATACGAAATTCTCTACGGCTTCTACCCTCAGTTGTGAGTGTATAAATATAAAAACGCAATATATAGTAAATTATGCTTGACATAAGTAAATTTTTACGATATCAAAGAGCAAATAAAAAGCTATGGCCGCTGGCACGGCCATAGCTCCGGTTGGTGAACCCGAAAATGGATTCGCAGAAGATTCACCGAAGTTACGTCTATAGCGGCAATTCAACCCTTGTCAAGTTCAAATAGGCGTATTCTTCTACGGGCATTCGGATAAACCAAATCTTGCCGGGGAAAGGTGGTGTATTTGCATGTCAAAGGGCTTTAAGTCTGGGCAGCACGCTCCTCGCTCTGGACAATATGAAATCATTGGCCCCAGGGGGGGGAAAACCGGCGAGGAACGCACGGTGGTTAAGAATGAACCGTTGCCTCCAACTCCAAAACCCGGCCAGACGTACATCAACGTAGACCCAACTAAGCATAAGTCGGGCAAGTAACCTCCATCGGCCCTACCTTGAACCTGAGGTAGGGCCGTACTATTTTTATCCATTTTTCCCCTTCCAACCGTTGACCGGACGAATGCGAAGCCAAAGAGCGGCGGAGCGTTGCGCAGCAACGCGCAGCCATTATCGGGGGTCCGGGGGGACGTAGTCTCCCCGGAAGCCTGTGGCGCTTTTAGCTTTTAGAAAGGGGGGAGGGGGTGTGGGGGAGGGGGGAAAACCTTTTCGCAGAAAAGGTTTCCACCCCTCCCCCACAAAGCCTTCCTTCTTTTCTCATTCCCTCACG
>JAKAGN010000438.1 GCA_021815525.1 Deltaproteobacteria bacterium | reverse complement strand
TTTAAAGTGTTTTGGAAAGGGTAGGAGGGGGTGCGGGGGAGGGAGGGGAGAACCTTTTATTCATAAAAGGTTTCCCCTCCCTCCCCCGCAATGCCTTCCCCTGCTTACTGCCCGGCGGTTTCGGCGCGGCCCAGGGCTTTAAGGAGCCGGGCGCGGGCGGAGGAGAGGTTGTACTCGGCGGAGACTGCGGCGGCCTCGGCGCGGGTCAGGACCAGCTGGGCGTCGCTTAGCTCCAGGATGTTTCCCACGCCCGCACCGTAGCGGCCCTCGGCCAGGCGCAGGGTTTCGCGTGCGGCGGCCACGGCGTCGGCGGTGGCGGCGAGGCTTGCCTTGGCCGCCCGGACGGCGAGGCGCGCCTGCTCGATTTCGAGGCGCACACCCTGGCGCATGGAGTCCACCTGGGCGTTGATGTCGCGGATGCCGGCCAGAAGCTCGGCCGACTGGGCCTGGGTGAGGCCGCCCTTGTAAAGGGACCAGGTGGCGGTTACGCCCAGGCCGAAGTTCCAGCCGGTTTCGCCCAACTCCTCGCCGGAGCCGGTGTAGGAGCCGGAAAGGCCCACGGTGGGCCAGTATCCGGCGGTGACGGCCTTAAGGGAAAGCTCCTTGGCCTTGGCCTGTGCCGCCAATGCCGCGAACTCGGGCCGGGCCTTCAAGGCCTCGTCCAGGAGGGGCTCCGTCATGCCGTCCTCGCCCTGGACGGGCGGGGCCGGGTCGTCGGAGACGTCGAAATCGGTTCCGCCTTCGATCCCCATGGCCTGGTTCAGGGTGGCCTTGGCGGTTTCGTAGTTGTTTTCGGCGGTTATGAGGTCGGCGCGGGCGTTGGCCACGTCGGTGCGGGCCTGGTAGAGGTCGATGGGCGGGCGCATCCCCACCGAGACGAAGCTTTGGATCTGCTTTAGGTGGCGCTCCTGATTGGAGAGGGCCTCCCGGGCCACTGCCACCATTGTGCGGGCGGCCCTGGCCGTGTAGTAGGCGGAGCGCACGGATAGCGCGATCGCAAGGGCGGTGGTCTTTTCGCCCTCCTTCTGGGCGTCTATGGCGGCGCGGGCCGCCTGGTACTGGTTTTCGGTGGCGCCGAAATCGTAGAGGAGGTAGCTGGCGGTAAGGCCGTAGCTGAAGTTGTTGTACATGTCGGTGGAGTTGGAGAGGAAGGAGTAGCTTCCCACCTTGGCGGTTCCGTTGGCTGTGGAGCGGGAGTAGCCCAGGCTCGTGGAAACCTGGGGCGCGAAGGCGGCCCTGGCCTGGTGGGCGCGGGCGGCGGCGGCCTCGGTCTGGGCCCGGGCGGAGGCCAGCTGGGGCTGGCGCGAAAGGGCTGTCGCAAGGGCCTCCGGAAGGGTCACAACCCGGCCCGTCGGCGTTGCCGCCGCGGGCATCCCGGCCGCGGGAACCTGAGCCCCTGCGGCGGGGGCCGGAAGGGGGCCCGCCGCCAGCGCTGGCGCGGCCATGATGAGAAGGAGAAGGGCGGTTCCGCGCAGAATCTGCGTCATCACTCGTACCTCAAGGCTTCAATGGGGTCCAGCCGGGAGGCCTTCACCGCCGGGTAAAGCCCGAAGGTGACGCCCACCAGCGCAGAAAAGCCCACCGCCAGCACGATCACGTCCGGCCTAAGGAGAAGGGGCCAGCCGAACTTCGTGGACAGGCGGAAGGCCGCGTAAAGTCCCAGGGCCACTCCGAAGACGCCGCCTGAAAGCGACAGGGTGAGGGCCTCAACCAGGAACTGGGCCAGGATGTTCCGGGGCTTGGCGCCCACGGCCATGCGGAGGCCTATCTCGCGGGTCCGCTCGGTGACCGAGACCAGCATGATGTTCATGATGCCGATGCCGCCCACCAGAAGCGAGACCGCTGCGATGGATGCCAGCAGCATGGAGAGCGTCTTCATGCCGGACTCCTGGGCCGAGGCCATCTCCGTAAGGTTCCTTATGGAGAAGTCGTCGTCGTCCCCGGGCTCGATGTGGTGCCGGTCGCGCAGTATCTCGGAAACCTGTTTTTCGGCCTTGGCGGTGGCGTCCTCGGACACGGCCGAAAGCATGATAACGCCGGCGACGTACTTCTGCAAGCCCCCCTGGATTTTTGCCATGTAGGTGGTCTCGGGCACGAAGACCGCGTCGTCGTAGTCCTGGCCGCCGGGGGACTGCCCCTTCTTGGCCAGGACGCCCACCACCAGGAAGGGCTGGTTCTTGATGCGCACGGTCTGGCCCACGGCCTGGGAGTTCGGCCCGAAGAGCTTGTCCGCCACCGTCTGCCCCAGCACCACCACCTTGTTCCCGCTTTCTAAGTCCGAGTCGCTGAAGCTCTCGCCGCTTGCGATGTCCCAGTTGCGGGCGAGGAAGTACTCGGGGCTCGTGCCGTTGATGGAGGTAGACCAGTTCTGGTCCTCCGCCACCAGCTGGCCGGTGGTGCGCAGGGCGGCCACGGCGTACTTTACGGCCGAGGCCTCCTTGCGGATGGCGGCGAGGTCGTCCCAGGTCAGGGTGGGCATGGAGCCGAAGCCGCCGAACGCGCCGCCCCGCGTGGTGGTGCCGGGAAGGAGGATAAGGAGGTTGGAGCCCATGGAGGAGAAGGCCTCCGCCACCTTGGCCTTGGCCCCTTCCCCTATGGCCACCATTGCGATGACGGCGGAAACCCCGATGATGATGCCCAGAGCGGTAAGGAAGGAACGCATCTTGTTGCGCACGAGCGCGCGGAGGGCCACCCAGAAGGTCTGGAAGATGTTCATGGTGTTTTGCCCTCCGGCGCCACGGCGAGGACGGGCGCGCGGCGTTCGTCCGAGAGGATGGAGCCGTCCTTAACGGTGACCACGCGGCCCGCGTAGGTTGCGATGTCCGGCTCGTGGGTGACGAGCACCACCGTCATGCCCTGCAAGTTCAAGTCCTGAAAGAGGGCCATGATCTCGACGGAGGTCCTGGAGTCGAGGTTTCCGGTGGGCTCGTCGGCCAGTATCAGGCTGGGCCTCGTCACGATGGCGCGGGCTATGGCCACGCGCTGCTGCTGGCCGCCCGACATCTGGTTGGGATGGTGGTGGAGCCTCTCGGCCAGCCCCACCCGGGCGAGGGCCTCCCGGGCCCTCCTGCGCCGCTCGCGGCCGCCGGCGCCCGCGTAGAGGAG
>JAKAGN010000437.1 GCA_021815525.1 Deltaproteobacteria bacterium | reverse complement strand
GATCTACCGAGATCTTCTGTATCTCGTGGCTCGTGCGGAAGCCGTCGAAAAAGTGCAGGAAGGGGACCGAGCACTCGATGGCCGAAAGATGAGCGACGAGGGCTAAGTCCATGACCTCCTGCACCGAGCAAGAGCAAAGGAGCGCGAAGCCGGTCTGGCGCACGGCCATGACGTCGGACTGGTCGCCGAAGATGGAAAGCGCGTGGGTGGCGATGGTGCGCGCGGTCACGTGGAAGACGCCGGGCAGAAGCTCGCCGGCGATCTTGTACATGTTGGGGATCATCAGAAGGAGCCCCTGGGAGGCCGTGAAGGTGGAGGTCAAGGCCCCGGCGGAGAGGGAGCCGTGCACGGCGCCCGCGGCCCCGGCCTCGGACTGCATCTGGCGTACCCGAAGGGTCTCGCCGAAGATGTTCTTGCGGCCCGCCGCGGCCCAATCGTCCACGATCTCGCCCATGGGGGTGGAGGGGGTGATGGGATAGATGGCGGCCACTTCGGTGAGAGCGTAGGCCACGTGGGCGGCCGCGGTGTTACCGTCCATGGTCTTCATTTTCGGTGCCATGATGGAAAATCCTCCTTGACCTTTTGGGGAAATGGATTGCCGAATTCCTTTTCCGCGTGTCCGGCGCTTCATGTTGCGGTGATTGTGAAACAGATCACAACATGGGCGGTTTATCTTCGATTACCCGGTGTGGTGGGAGCATGTCCGGGACGGAAAAGGACGGGGGAGCCCCCCGCAGGGCCCCTCTCGTCTTCGGGAAAGGTTCCATCCTATTCCAAGCGGGGCGAGCTTGTAAAGAAAATTCCCGGGGTCTCGGAAGTTTTTAGGGACACCCCCTCCTAAAACAGGGGAGGGTGAAAAGGGGGCGGCGCGAGGGAGGAATTTTTCCCGCCTTATATCGGATGGAGGCTCCTTGAGAGGCGGGGTGGGGAATAATTCCATCTTGAAAAAAGGGGACTCCCCCGAAAAATTCGGGGGAGGAGCTATTTCGCCCCGCCCTTGTGCGTGACTACTCCCCCCTTCACCACCAGAAAGAACATCCGCCCCGGGCTCTTCATGCTGCCCGCGCCGTTTTCGGGAACCAGCCCCGAGCCGAAGAAAAGGTCCAGCCGCCCCGGTCCCCGGATGGCCCCGCCGGTGTCCTGGTTGCAGACAAAACGGGAGAAGGGCCGGTAGCCCGTCACCCTTCCGCTCTTCTCGTCCACTAGGGGAAGCTTCTCTCCCTTGATGAAGGCCAGGGCCCCCATGGGGAATAGCCGCCGGTCCGTGGCAATGCTGCGGCCCGGCGTCATGGGAACGTCCGTGAGCCCCAGCGGCCCGCGCTCGGCTATGCGGTAGAACACGTAGCTTGCGTTGTAGAAGAGTACCCGGTCCATGTCCCCGGGGTGCTCCTCGCAGTAGGTTTTTATCGCCTCCATGGAGGCCTTGTCCCGGGAAAGCTTTCCCTCGCGTATCAGAAGCCCCGCCGTGGAACGGAAGGCGCGCCCGTTCTGGGCCGCGTACTGCACCCTTATCTCGCGGCCGTCCTGCAGCACCACCCGGCCGGAGCCCTGGATGTGGAGGAAAAAAAGCGCCACGGGGTCCTTGACCCACGCGATTTCGAGGCCCTTTCCGGCAAGGACCTTGTCGCCGTCTATCTCCTTGCGGTCATAGTAGGGCACGAAGGTCAGGCCCTCCACCCGGCCCACCACGGATTCGCCCTTCAGCTTGTCGGAAAAAATCCCCAGATCCAGCCTAACGAGGTCCTCGGGCGGGCGGTAGATGGGGTAGCGGTAAGCACCCTCCTGCTTCAGCGAGCCCTCCAGCACCGGCTCGTAGTAGCCCGTCATGAGCACCGCGCCGTCGCCGTCGCTTCCCACCGAGCTGTAGATGGTGAAGTTCTCCCTTATGGCGCGGTTGAACTCGTCGGGCTGGAGATTTGCGGCGGCTATGCGCTCGAAGGCGTCCAGGGTGGCCAGAAGCTCGGCGGCCGTGTGCCTGTCCGGCCCGAAGGCGAAAACCTTGTCGGGCTTGAAACGCTTGAGGTACTCCCGGCTGCGGTCCATGGAAAGCTTGAGGGATGCCATGTCCAGATCGTCCGCCGAAAAATCGGGGAGGCTCTCCGGATCGGCCGGAAGCATGGGGATGATCTCGGTGGGCGGCGGCGCGCACACGGGCGTGGGCGGGCAGGGCTCCGGCGCGACCAGGACCGTGCAGGTAACCTCCAGGGCCGTGGAGGGGATGGTGACGGGCCCGTGCGCTGGCGCGGGGCCGTAGGCGTTCTGGGGCACGCAGTCTATGCCGCACAGGAGAAATGCCGCCAAAAGAAGCGGAATCGCCACCCGGACACCATTAAAACGCGCCGCGCGCCGCCGGACCGCCCGGCTTGCGGCAAAGCGAGACGTCTTTCGGGACAAGACCCCGCCGCCCGATGGAGCCTTGGATCGATCCTCCGACATTTCCGCAATCCTCCCCGCGCCGTGGAATTTTTCCCATTATGGCAGAAAATCCGAATCCGGCAAGGGGCTTTGTGGAGGGGACGCTATTATATGGAAGGAGCGAGAGGACTTGCGGGGGAGGGAGGGGAGACCCTTTTATGAATAAAAGGGTCTCAGCCTGTCGAAAAACGCGATCCGCGGTGTTGCGCATCGTCTTGCGCTCGGTCACGTGCGAACAGCACGCTCCACTCGCGCGCGACTCGCGCGCCTTGCGGCTCATCGTTTTTCGGCAGGCTGATATTTCCCCTCCCCCGCACCCCCTCCCACCCTTTCCAAAACACTTTCAGTCCTTAATCCATGAAGAATATGGCACGGAGGCGTTTCTCGCGCCCGCGCCTTTTATGCGGCCTTTGCAGGTGGGTGCCGAAGACCTAAAGGCCAAGGGGACATTATTGCGGGATGTGTCTTTAGATTATGAGCAAAATTAATATATTATGGTTAATCAATTAGAAAGAGTTCGATAGTGCTGCCCTTTAATTTAGATAGGTATTCCTATTTTTATTTTAGCTTATCATCATGCCTTGATATAGCATCTTTGAGAACATTTTTTGCTTTTTTGCCTAATTCTTCCGCATTACGTATTATTTGATTAACTTGTTCGTCAATCTCACGATCTGTCATGCATTGAGGGGTTTTA
>JAKAGN010000436.1 GCA_021815525.1 Deltaproteobacteria bacterium | reverse complement strand
ATCCGCATACTCTACAAGCTTTCGGCCGCCAAACGCTTCGAGCAGTTTCTGCACAGGACCTATCTGGGGCAGAAGCGCTTTTCCCTGGAGGGGGCGGAGGTCATCGTCCCCATGCTGGACGAGCTTTTCCACCACGCGGCGGCCCGCGGAGCCCGGGAGGTGGTGCTGGGGATGGCTCACCGGGGGCGGCTTAACGTTCAGGTGAACGTTATGGACAAGCTCTACGAGGACATGTTCCGGGACTTCGAGGACCAGCACAACCCGGCTGGCGAGATCGGGACAGGGGACGTGAAGTACCACAAGGGCTTCCGCGCGCGCCTGCGGCCCCGGGCCGCCGAGGAGGTGGAGGTGGTGATGGCGGACAACCCCAGCCACCTGGAGTCCGTGGACCCGGTGGTGGAGGGCGTGGCGCGTGCGCGGCAGGAGGCCCTGGGCCCCGGCTCCTTCCGCGAGGTGCTGCCGGTTCTGGTGCACGGCGACGCGGCCTTCGCGGGCCAGGGCGTGGTGACCGAGACCCTGAACATGAGCGGACTTTCCGGCTACCGCACGGGCGGCACCATCCACATCATCATAAATAACCAGATCGGCTACACCACCCCGCCCGAGGACGCCCGGTCCACCCGCTACTCCACCGACGTGGCCAAGGGCTTCATGACGCCGATTTTTCACGTGCACGGCGAGGACCCCGAGGCGGTGCTCTCGGTGGCGCGGCTCGCTACGGACTGGCGCGCGGCCTTCGGCAAGGACGCAGTGATCGACGTGGTTTGCTACAGGCTCTACGGCCACAACGAGGGCGACGAGCCCTACTTCACGCAGCCCCTGATGTACGAGCGTATAAGGAACCGCAAGAGCCTGGACGTCCTCTACTCCGAGCGCCTCACGGAGGAGAAGGTCCTGGACGGCGCGAGCGTGGAGCGGATTTTCGGCGAGGTGGAAAGCTGTCTCAAGGAGGCCCACGCCAAGGCGAAGAAGATCGAGAAGGGCGGCGGCCCGGAAAACCACGCCGGAAAATTCCCCGCCGAAAGCGGCGCACCCGACACGCGGGTTTCGGGGGAGATGCTCTTAAACATCGCCCGGAGCATAAACCGGGCGCCGGAGGGCTTTTCCCTTCATCCCAAGCTTCAAAAAATTCTCGAAAAGCGCCTCTCCGCCGTGGAGGGCGGGCAGGGCCTGGACTGGGCCTGCGCCGAGGCCCTGGCCTTCGGGACGATTCTTCTGGAGGGCCTTCCCGTTCGTCTCTCGGGCGAGGACAGCCAGCGCGGCACCTTCAGCCAGCGGCACGCCGTTCTTTTCGACGTTACGGACGACTCCGAATATACGCCGCTTGCGAATCTTTCGGCGAAGCAGGGCGTATTCGAGCCTGTGAACAGCCTTCTTTCGGAGGCCGGGGTCCTGGGCTTCGAGTACGGCCACTCCATCGCGCGCCCGCAGGGCCTCACCATCTGGGAGGCCCAGTTCGGCGATTTCGCCAACAACGCGCAGGTGGTGATCGACCAGTACATATCAAGCGGCGAGGCCAAGTGGCGGGCGCAGAGCGGGCTTGTGATGCTTCTCCCCCACGGCTACGAGGGCATGGGGCCGGAGCACTCCAGCGCGCGCCTGGAGCGCTTCCTCTCCCTTTGCGCAATGGGGAGCATGAGGGTTTGCTACCCCACGCTTCCGGCCCAGTATTTTCATCTCTTGCGGCGGCAGGCGCTGGACCCCGTCAGGAAGCCGCTCATCGTGATGGCCCCCAAGAGCCTTTTGCGGCACCCCCGCGCGGTCTCGGGCATGGCGGACTTCACGGATGCCGGGTTCCGGCCGGTCCTTTCCGATTCCCCGGCCGGGAAGTCCACGACGCGGGTGGTCTTCCACACGGGCAGGCTCTTTTTCGATCTATTGAAGGCCCGGGAGCAAAAGGGGGCGGAAAACGTGGCGCTGGTTAGGCTGGAGGAGCTTTACCCCTTCCCGGAAAAGGAATTGAAGGCGCTCGCGGCCGGCTTTTCCGCCTGCCGGGAATGGGTGTGGGCCCAGGAGGAGCCGGAAAACATGGGGGCATGGCCATTCGTTGCCCCGCTCTTTCGCAAGCTTCTGGGCCTCGACCTTCGCTACGCGGGCAGGGATCCATCGCCGAGCCCGGTCACGGCGTATCATCACGTATATTCCGAGGAACAGGAAAAGATATTGAAGGATGCGCTCGCACTGTAAAAAAGAATTGAAAACATCGACAGCCTCAGGCCGGATAAAAACGATGAAATGCAAGGAAGACAAACCGGGCGGGAATGGAGCGTACTGTTGTACGTGACGACCCGCGAGGCTGAGTCTGACGCAGCAGTTCGCGTTTTTGGACGGCCTGACAGGAGGAAGGATGAAAGTCGAGCTTACGGTTCCCAACGTCGGCGAATCGGTTTCCGAGGCGGTGCTGGCCCAGTGGTTCAAGTTGGACGGCGACCGGGTGGAGGCGGACGAGCCCGTCTTCGTCATCGAGACCGACAAGGTTACATTGGAGGTGAAGAGCCCGGCCTCCGGACGCCTTTCAATCCTGGTGAAGGAGGGCGAGACCGTGCCCATAGGGGCCGTGGTGGGCGCCATCGACACGGAGGGCGCGGCCGCGGCGCCGGAAGCCGGGCCGCCCGCCCCGGCGGCCCCGGAAAAGCCGCGAAAAGAGGCCGCCCCGGAAGCCGCTGAAACCAAGGCCCAGCCGCCTCCCGCTGCGCCTGCCTCCGCGCCCCTTGCCGATGAATCCGCGCTTCTGCCATCGGTGCGGCGGCTCATCGCGGAAAAGGGGCTCGATCCCGCGAAAATCCCGGGCACCGGTCCCGAGGGGCGGCTCACAAAGGGGGACGTGCTCCTTTACCTGGAGTCCCTGGCGGCCGCGCCGCCCGCGCCCGCTGCCCCGCCCGCCGCAGCGCCCGCCCCGGAGGAGGCGGTCACCCGCAAGCCCATGAGCCCCATAAGGAAGCGCATAGCAGAAAGGCTCCTTGCGGCCAAGCGCGACACCGCCATGCTCACCACCTTCAACGAGATCGACATGGGCCGAGTAACGGCCATAAGGGACGAGCACAAGGACGCCTTCCAAAAGCTCCACGGCGTGCGCTTGGGCTTCATGTCCTTTTTCGTGAAGGCGGTTGTG
>JAKAGN010000435.1 GCA_021815525.1 Deltaproteobacteria bacterium | reverse complement strand
TGCAGGCTCATGCGCTCCTTGATGGCCCGCTCCATGCGGACCAGGCCTATTCGGTACTGGTTTTCCAGAAGCTCTCCAACGGCCCGCACGCGGCGGTTTCCAAGGTGGTCGATGTCGTCCACCTTGCCCTGGGTGTCCTTCAAAAACACGAGGGTCTTGGCGGTGACGAGTATGTCCTCGCGCCGCAAGGTGGTGACCTCGACCGGCGTGTCCAGGCTCAAGCGGAAGTTCAGCTTCAGGCGCCCCACCTGCGACAGGTCGTAGTGGGAGGCCTTGAAGAAAAGCTGGTCGATGAACTCCTGGGCCACGTCCACGGTGGAGGGGTTGGAGGGCCTGAGCCTCCGGTATATCTCAACCAGGGCCTCCTCGCGGCTTTCCACCTTGTCGAGGATGAGGGTCTTCCGTATGGTGTCGCCGGTGCCGCCGCCGGTGGCCAGGATGGCGAACTCCTTCACATCCGCGTCCCGCAGGGCGGCAAGGGCGTCCTCGGTCACCAGCTCGTTGGCGGCAAAGAGGGTCTCGCCGGTCTTGGGGTCCGTCACGGTCCGCGCGAAAACCTTTTCCAGGATGTCGTCCTCGGCCACCTGGATCCGGTCGATGGAAAGGGACTTCATCTGGGCGACGGCCTTCTGGGAGAAGGCGCGGCCCTTTTTCACGATGGGCTCGTCGGTATCCGGGTGCTTCACCGTGTAGCTGGCCTTCTGGCCCTTCAGGGTCTCGGGGTCGAAGACCTTCCACAGGGCCTTCTTGCCCACCACGACGGTCTCGATCTTGTGGAAGTAGTTCAAAAGGTCCTCGGTGGTGTACCCGAAGGCCTTGAAGAGAAGGGTGGCCGGGAACTTGCGGCGGCGGTCGATCCTTATGTAGAGGATGTCCTTGGGGTCCACCTCCATGTCGATCCAGCTTCCGCGCACGGGGATGATGCGGGCCGTGTAGATGACGCGGCCAGCCGCGTGGCTCTTTCCCTTGTCGTGGTCGAAGAAGACGCCGGAGGAGCGGTGGAGCTGGCTCACCACAACGCGCTCGGTCCCGTTTATGACGAAGGTGCCCTTCTCCGTCATAAGGGGTATCGTGCCGAAGTATATCTCCTGCTCCTTGATGTCCCTTATGGTCTGGGTCTTCTGCTCCTTGTCCACGTCGAAGACCACCAGGCGCACGGTGATGCGCACCGGTACCTCGTGGGTCATGCCGCGGTGGATGCAGTCGTCCACCGTGTACTTGATCTCCCCGAAACGGTAGGAGACGAACTCCAGGGAGGCCGTGCCGGAGAAGTCACGGATGGGGAAGACCGAGTGGAACACGGCCTGGAGCCCCACCATCTCGCGCTCGTCGGGCGGTACGTCCATCTGGAGAAAACGCTGGTAGGATATCCGCTGCATCTCGATTAGGTTGGGGATGTCTACGATCTTACCGATCTTGCCGAAACTCTTGCGGATGCGTCTGCCTAATAGCGTCGTGTTGGACATGGCTTACCCCGGATGGTGTTTCCGTTTGAGTCCAAGAAACAAAAGATAATACGGAGCCCGTAGGTCACCCCTCCCGTTCCGCCCGGCGTCCCTTCAAGGAAACGCCCGCGTACGGGCCCGGCGACCCCGGAATCCGTCTTCGCGCTGTCGTGCTCCACCGAAAACGGCCGACGGGAAGCCGGTCCAAATGGTCCCGGCTTCCCGTCACCGAACAAAAACGGTCCTATTTGATCTCGACCGTGGCTCCCGCGCCTTCCAGCTGGGCCTTGATCTTCTCGGCCTCGTCCTTCGGAACGCCTTCCTTCACCGGCTTGGGGGCTTCCTCCACCAGGGCCTTGGCTTCCTTCAGGCCCAGGCCGGTGATGGCGCGCACTTCCTTGATGACGTTGATCTTCTTGTCGCCGGCGCCGGCAAGGATGACGTCGAACTCGGTTTTCTCCTCGGCCGGGGCCGCGGCGGGGCCGGCCGCGGCCGGGCCGGCCATCATGGCCACGGGCGCGGCGGCGGAAACGCCCCACTTGTCCTCGAGCTTCTTCACGAGCTGCGAGATCTCGAGAACGGTCAGGCCGGAAAGGTATTCAATGACTTCTTCTTCGGTTAAGGCCATGGGAATCCTCCTTGATGCTCATCGTTATTTCTGGCCGACGATCGGCCGGATGTCTGAAACGGGCGATCGGCCGCGTCAGGCGGCTTCCTGCTGTTCCTTCTTTTCCTTGGCGGCGTTCAATACGTTCAGCATGCTGGTGGGCACGGCAGCCAGGAGCCGCACGAACTTTTGCGGCACGGCGTTCAGAACGCCCAGGAGCTGGGCCTGCATGACCGGCAGCGGCGGCATTTCGGAAAGGGACTTCACCCCGCTGGCGTCCATGAGCTTGCCCGAAAGCATGGCCGTCTTGATGGAGAAGACCTTCTCGTTTCCAGACGCGAACTGGGTGAGCGCCTTGGCCGCGGCCACGGGGTCGCTGTAGGACATAGCCACCGCGCAGGGCCCCTTGAAATGCGCCGACATCACCTTAAGGTCCGTGCCCTCGCTCGCCCGCAGAAGCAGGGTGTTCTTCACCACCTGGTAGTCGACCCCCGCATCCCTGAGGTTCTTGCGAAGATCGCCCATGCGGGCCACATCCATGCCGCGGAAGTCGGTCACGGCCGCGAACGTGGCGCGCGCCGCCTTCTCGTGCAGGCTCTCCACCACCTTCTTCTTGTCTTCCTTTTTCACCGGTTCTCTTACACCTCCTCTCCGATTCCGCCGCTTAAGACTTTCGCATCCCGCCAGGCCGCCAAGGCCGAAAAGAGGATTCCGAAAAGCACTCTTCCCTGTCTCGGCAGGCCGGCATCCCCTTGGGGAGGACGCCGCTTAGGCCAGGCGCACCTGCTGTCTTCGACGGAGATGATGAGTGATCCCGTCAAAAAACCGCAAAAGCCCCCGCCCTTCCCCCTCCATCCACGCCGGGCGCGGAGCGGAGGAAGGGAAGCGCGGGCCCTTTTCCGGCTTTTTGACGGGATCACCGAAAACGACGGGCAAAAAAGCCCGATCGAAACTACTTGATCACGTCCTTCACCGCGGCCGGGTCGATCTTGACCCCGGGCCCCATGGTGGTGGACACGGCCACGCTGCGCAGGTAGGTGCCCTTGGCAGCGGCGGGCTTCA
>JAKAGN010000434.1 GCA_021815525.1 Deltaproteobacteria bacterium | reverse complement strand
GGCTTCGCATTTTTCCGCCCGGAGGACGAAAGGCTTGGAAATTCGAGGGGCAGCCCAGGGACATGGGTGGGTCTGTCTTAAAAACATTATAAATTACAAAGTGTTACATCGGCCAATATTTGAACGTTCAAAGATTGAACCATCCAAGTTGCCCTTCTTCCCAAGAGTTGGAAAAATTGTAAGACTTTGACAATTTCATGCCTTTCTTGTCATAATGAAACTTGATCCCATCCTTTTCATGCCCGAGGCGGCCATGTCCACGAAAGACTCCATCGACGACCTCATGACCATGGTGGAAGGCCGCGGGGCTCCGGCGGATTCCCATCCATCGGACGACGCGCCCACGGCCTACGCGGACCCCGCGATGCGGCCAGCCGGGGGCGAGGACCCCAAGGCCCGCTTCAAGATCGTGGGGGAGCTGGGGCACGGCGGCATGGGGGTGGTCTACAAGGCCCGGGACTCCAAGCTGGGTCGCATCGTGGCCCTCAAGAGCTTAAAGCCCGAGAACCTCGAAAACCGCAGGATCATCGACCGCTTCTGGCGCGAGGCCAAGGCCATCGCGTCCCTGAACCACTTCAACATCATCCAGATATACAATGTCCTCGACCTGGAGGACGGTCTTTGGATCGAGATGGAGTTCGTGCCCGGCGGGAGCTTGAAGGACCGCATCGAGAAGGAGGGGCCCGTTCCCGAGGAGGCCCTGATCGAGATGGGGGCGCAGCTTGCCGACGCCCTGCACCACGCCCACGAAAACGGCATCTGCCACAGGGACGTGAAGCCGGGGAACATCCTTTTGACCGAGCGCGGCACCCCCAAGCTGGGGGACTTCGGCCTGGCCCAGGACCGCTCGGACGAGGCCGACATGACGGTGCCGGGCACCCTCATGGGCACCATCTTCTTCGCCGCCCCGGAGCAGCTAACGAGCGGCCGCAACGCCGACGCCCGGAGCGACGTCTACGGCCTGGGCGCGACCCTCTACGCCGCCGCGGTGGGGGAGGCCCCCCGGACCATCCGCCTGGAAAAGGTGCCGGACCGCCTGCGGCCCGTGATCGGCAAGTGCCTGGAGGAGCATCCGGACAGGCGCTACGCCACGGCCGCCGATCTGGCCCGGGCCCTCAAGGGCTGCCTGAGCAAAACGGCCCCCACCGGCGCCCGGCACTCCGTGACCTGCCCCCGCTGCGGCACATCCAACCCCCAGGACGTCCGCTTCTGCAAGCGCTGCGGCGAGGGGCTGGCGGCCCTTTTCGAGAAGTGCCCCAAGTGCGGCTCGGAAAACGCGCCGGACACCGTCTTCTGCGGCCGCTGCGGAACCAACATCCCGGTCATGCGGATCCTCAAAAAGGCCCAGGAGGCCTTCGCAGGCTCCCAGTTCCCCAAGGCGGCGCGGCTGTGGAAGGAGGCTCTCTCCTTAGATCCCGAAAACGACCATGCCCGAAGCGGGCTCGCCAGGATCGCAAGGATCGAGGAGGACGCCGCAAGCCTCGTGAAAAAGGCCGAGCTGGCGCTGGCCGCGGACAACAAGGAGGCCGCCTACGCGGCCTTCAGGGAGGCCCTTTCCCTGGACCCCAGGCGCGCCGGGATAAGGGAGCGCATGGAGGCCCTGGCCCCGGAGCTGGTGACCCTCCGTATGCGCCGGGCCCGCACCGCCTTCGCCCTCAAAAAGTATGAACGCGCCCACGAGCTGGTAACCGGTGCCCTTGAAATGGACCCGGACAACACGGATGCCGCGGTGCTTTCGGCGGAGATACAGAAGGTCTACAAGCCCTCGTCCCAGTCCCGCGTGGCCGCGGCCGCCTCGGCCGTGGTCTCCATGGACCTTTCCGCCCGGCCGGCCAACAAGAAGCTATACATGACCATAGCTGTGGGCGTTCTTGGCCTTCTTTTGGCGAGCCTCGTGATTTTCGGCGGAAACGGCGGGAACGAGTACGACCGCCTGGCCGAGATGACCCTGGTGAACGCACGCGGCGCGGTGCGGAACCTGGGGAAGACCATTCCCCCGCCCCTCTACGTGGACCTGTCGGACTTAAAATCCCGCGGCCTCGCCCCGCCGCGCGAGGGCGTAGAGATCCGCATCGTGAACCCCAAGTTCTCGTCCATCGTGATCGAGGCCTCCCACGTCCAGGGGCGGCTCATCTACAGCCTGGACCCACAGGGGCTCATAACCTCCCGGAGAAAGTGAAGGGACGCCCGCGGCGGGACTCTTCCCGCCTTGAAGAAGCGAGGCCCGGCCCGGCGGAACATGGCTAACATCCAACCCATACGCTTCGGAAAGTACATGCTCCTGGACCCCATCGCCGTGGGGGGCATGGCGGAGCTGTTCCGCGCCAAGATCATGGGCGACGAGGGCTTCCAGAAGCTGGTGGCGGTGAAGAAGATACTTCCCCATCTCGTGGGGGAGAAGGCCCTGATCGACGCCTTCATCGACGAGGCGCGCCTGGCGGCCTTTCTCCAGCACGAAAACATCGTGCGCACCCACGACTTCGGCCGCATGGGAAACGACTACTTCATAGCCATGGAGTTTCTGTTCGGGAAGAACTTGAGGATCGTGGCGGACCAGGCCAAGGCCCGGAACCGCCCCCTGAGCCTCGATCTCGCGCTCCACGTCATGGGCCGCGTGGCCCGGGGCCTGGCATACGCCCACGGGCTGAAGGACTTTTCCGGCAAGCCCCTTAAGGTGGTCCACAGGGACGTGAGCCCCGCCAACATCTTCCTCACCTACGACGGCGAGGTGAAGGTGGTGGACTTCGGGGTGGCCAAGGCCGCCAGCCGCAACACCGCCACCCTGGCCGGGGTCATCAAGGGCAAGGTGGCCTACATGTCGCCAGAGCAGGCCGACGGCCGCGAGATAGACCACAGGAGCGACATCTTCGCAGTGGGGGCCGTGCTCTACGAGCTTCTGACCGGCGCGCGCATGTACTCGGGCGACACCTTCCAGATACTGGCCAAGGCCCGGAACGCCGAGTTCATACCCATCCGCGAGGCCGCGCCCGGCGCTCCGGAGGAGGTCTGCCGCATCCTGGACCGCACGCTTGCCCGGGAGCCCGGCGAACGCTACCAGTCCTGCGCCGAGGTGGAGGCCGCCATAGAGGACGCCCTCTACGCCCTGCTCCTGCGGCCCTCG
>JAKAGN010000433.1 GCA_021815525.1 Deltaproteobacteria bacterium | reverse complement strand
TTTGACGAGGCTGCGGCCGGAGAGTCCGAACTCGGTGACGTAGAGGCGGTCGGGGCGGAAGCCGGGGCCTTTGCCGAAGCGGCAGGAGGAGGGTGCGCCCATGCCTGGCACGGGGTAGAGGCGGCCTATGGCATGGCCGTCCCGGATGGGCAGGAGGGCCTTTTTCGAGTTGAAGCAGACCCACACGGTGCCGTCCGGGGCCACGGCGAGGTCGTCGATGACCGGAAGCCAGCCGTGGGGGTCGAAGAGGAGGGTTTTTTTCCTGGTGGCCATGTCGAGGGAGAAGACGCCGCGCAGGGTTTCGGTGAAGTAGAGGGTCTGTTCATCCGGGCTGAAGGAAAGCCCGTTCACGAGGCCGAGGCCGTCCAGGAAGACCTCGGGCTGGGCGAAGGTTTCGTCGCGGCCCATGACGGCGGTGAGTATCCGGCCCGCGGGCTCGAAGGGGCTTTCGTTGGAGGCGGCGAAAAAGAGGCGGCCTGTGGCGTCGGCGGCCATGCCGTTGAGGCCGGGGATGAAGGGGGAGACCGCGCTTATGACGGAGAAGTCGCGGCTTACGCGGTAGATGCGGCGCTGTTTCTTCTCGTTTTCCGCGGCCACGTAGAGGCTCTTGTCCGGGGCCACGGCGATTCCCAGGCACATGCGCCCGAGGCGGATTTCGTCCTCGATGCGGCCGGCGTTCTGGTCCTTTGTGGGCACGACGTGGTAGAGGGTGCCGTCGAGGCCCGTCACGAAAAGGTTTCCCTCGCCGTCGAAGGCCAGGTTCTCCACCCCCTTCATGCCGCCCACGTAGGGCGCCTCGGCCCAGGCGGGCGAGGCCGGGGGCCTGACCGTCACCAGCGACGGCCCGCATGAGTGGAGCCAACAGATTGAAAGCAAAGTGAAAACAATCAGCGACAACCGGAGTCTCGGCATGGCGGCCTTTCGCTCCTTGAATTTGACGGCTTGAAAGAACCGTGTCTGTCAGTATATAAGTTAAAGATATAAATTGCAATCGGTCGGGGAGGCGGAAAGGCGGGTGCATCCGACGAAACATCGCGTGATCCTTGGGGATTGCCGCCGCATGGGGGAGCTGGGGGACGGGTCGGTGGAGCTTGTCGTGACCTCCCCGCCTTACTGGCAGCTCAAGGATTACGGCTCGCCGGAGGCCATCGGGTTTGCCGACTCCTATTCCGATTACATAGACCACTTGAACCTTGTCTGGCGCGAGTGCGCGCGGGTGCTGGCCCCGGGCTGCCGGCTGTGCGTCAACATAGGCGACCAGTTCGCCCGGGCGGCCTACTACGGCCGCTACAAGGTGATCCCCATCCGCACGGAGATCATCCGCTTCTGCGAGACCGCGGGCCTCGACTACATGGGCGCGGTGATCTGGCACAAGGTGAGCACCACCAACACCACGGGCGGGGCCTCCGTCATGGGCTCGTTTCCCTTTCCGCGGAACGGGATTTTGAAGCTGAACTACGAGTTCATTCTTTTTTTCAAGAAGCCGGGATCGAGCCCGCCGCCCTCGGAGGAGGCCAAGGCCGCCGCCCGCATGACGGCCAAGGAGTGGAACGAGTGGTTCTCCGGCCACTGGACCTTTCCCGGCGAAAAAACGGGCGCGCACCTGGCGGCGTTTCCTGAGGAGCTGCCCCGGCGCGTGATCCGCATGTTCACGTTCCCCGGCGAGACGGTGCTGGACCCCTTCCTGGGCTCGGGAACCACCAGCGTGGCTGCGGCTAAAAACGGAAGAAACTCGGTTGGTTACGAGATCAACCCCGGGTTTTTGCCCCTGATCGGAGAGCGCCTTAGGGAGGCCTGCGGGGACATGTTTTCACCGGGCTCCGTGGAGACGCTGACGGCCGCGCCCGCGTGCGGCTTTTCGGAGGACCTGGCGAGCCTTCCCTACCGCTTCCGGGACCCCCTTTCGCGGCCCCTGAGGCGTCTCTCGGGGCGGCCCGCCGAGACATACGGCTCCAAGATCGCGGGGGGCGAAAAAAAGCCAGGAGAGTTTTTCGGCGTGGCGGAGGTGATGGACCCGCTGCGCCTGCGCCTGAAGGACGGCCGAACCCTGCGGCTCCTGGGCGTCACTCCCCGGCCGGGCCGGGAGGAGGAGGCCAGGGCGTACCTCGCAAAGGCCGTGGGCCGCGGCAAGATCGCCTTTTCGGCCGAGGGCGGGGACCAGGGCGGGGAGATCCCGGCCTACGTGCACCTTCGGAACAAGACCTTCCTGAACGCGAAGCTCATACGGCTGGGGCTCGCCATGCCCGATTCCTCGGCCTGCTTCGGAAAAAAGGAGCGCTTCATGAAAATCGACAGAGAATTCAACAAGTGAACGCGGCGCATCTCAAAGACGACGCGGCGCGCCTGGCGGCCCTCGCGGAGCACCTGCTGCCGGCCGAGTCCGTGCTCATCGTGACCCACGACTTCCCGGACCCCGACTGCCTGGGCGCGGCGCTCGGGCTCACGCGGCTTCTGACCGCGCACCTTTCCGTCAAGAAGGTGTCCACGGCCTACGGCGGCTTCGTGGGCAGGGCCGAGAACCGCGCCATGGTGCGGCTTTTGGACATCAACCCCAATCCCCTGTGCTTCTGCGACGTATCCCTCTTCGACCGCGTCATCGTGGTGGACGCGCTCCCGGGCGGGGCCAACCTCTCCCTTCCCCCCGAAACCAGGATCGCCGCCGTCTTCGACCACCACCTGGGCCGGCCGGACGAAAGCGCCCCCTACTTCTTCGACGTGCGGGCCGACGCCGGGGCGGTGTCCACCATAATAACGCGTTACCTCCTAGCCTCCGGCGGCGAAATACCCCCGGACGTCGCCGCGGGCCTCTTCTACGGCATCAAGACCGACACCGCGGGGCTCTCCCGGGACTCCTTCCCGGACGACGAGGAGTGCTACAAGCTCCTCTTCGAAAAGGCCGACCACGGCATCCTCACCCGCATCGAGCACCCCGAACGCGGCGCGGAGTTCTTCCGGATGCTCCACAGGGCGGCCGAAAGCCTGCTCATTTCGGACAAGGCCGGCTTCCTCTTCCTGGGCGAGGTCGGCACCCCCGACTACGTGGGTGAAATGGCGGACTTCTTCCTGCCCTTGAAGACCATCGAGTGGATCGTCTCGTCGGGCGTCTTCGGCGACAAGCTTTTTT
>JAKAGN010000432.1 GCA_021815525.1 Deltaproteobacteria bacterium | reverse complement strand
AAGCACCAGCCCGCCCGTGAGGCGGACCTCCTTCCACGAGCCCAGGAAGGGGCCGTTCGGGATGACGTCGGGCCGGGCGAAGCGGGCGAAGGCCGCCGCGGACTTGGCGGCAAGCTCCGCCAGGGGGCCATCGGGAACCGACTTGTAGGCGCGGACGAAGCGCTGGAGGGTGGCCAGGCGCTCGGCCGTCTTTCTCCTAACGTCGCCGGCCTTTGCCCCGAGAACCTTGTCGTAGTAGGAGCCAAGGGGCGAGATGGGCCTGTCAGCGCGCTTTTCGACGAGGTCCATGGAAACGCCGTCCATGGCATCCGGGTCGTTCTGTATGGTCCTCTCCCCCTCCACGATGGCGGCGCCCGTGAAGACCTCCCACAAAAGGAGCCCGAAGGCGGTCAGGTCGCCCACCTCCCTGCCCTCCAGGCTTTCCACGTAGAGAACGTCCATGTCCTTGCCGTCGGGGCCCCTGACCTTGATGACGGCCCCAAGGCTTCCGGCCTTGTCGCCCTTGAAGGAGTCCAGGTCGGGCAGGCCCTCGTCCGAGTCGATGATCCGCTCCACCAGGCCCGGCGAGAGGGACACCCGGCGATCCGTGGCCACCCCCAGGGCCCCCAGGCGGTCCACCAGTATCCGCACCGGGTCCGGGTAAAGCAGGGGGTTGCGCCTTATAATTTCGGGGTCCAGGTTGTCCGTGAGGGCGGCGTAGAGGGGCGAAAGAAGCGAGAAAAAGCCGCGGCCGCCGCCCCCCCGCGACTCGTGGAGGTTGAAGCCGCCCCTCTCCCACTCGGGCGCGCCACCGGCCGGGCTGACGACGCCTCCGCCCGCGGCCAGGAAGGCCGGGATGCGGCCCCTGGCGCCCTCCGCGGCCCCGCGGGCCGGCGCGGCGGAGACGCCCGAAGCCGGGGTTTCCTCCCGGAAGCGGGGGAGCGAGAGGAAGGCCCAGGGGTCGCTCCGCGAGTTAAAGAAGACGATGCGCTCGTTTTCCGCATCCTCCTCGAAGCCGCCCGTCACCGCCCTCAGGAAAAGGCGCGCGAAGTCGTCGTGAAGCACCGGAAAATAGACGCTCTCCACCCGCCCGTCCCTTACAAGGAGGGGCAGGGGCCCGGCGAAGCGGCTCGAAAGGCGCAGGGTCCGGCCTTCGTCCGAGGGCTCGGCGCTTTCCGGGATGATCTTGTTAAGCGCCAGCATCCAGGGAACCCTGTCTTCCCACAGGCCGTTGTCCACAAGGACCTTGCGGAAATCGCACAGAAGCTGCATGGCGTCGGAGCGGCGAGGGTCGTTGGCTATGCGGTTGGCAAGCTCGTTCCAGTCCCCGGGGAAGGAGGCCGCGCGGGCATGGGGCCAGAAAAGCGAGCGGGGGTGTGTGGCCCCGAAGAGGCGTCCTTCGGGCACGGTGCTTCCCGGGCCCTCGGCCAGGAGTTTCGTGGCCCGCAGAAGGCCCAGGAAGGGCATGTCCGCTTCGCCGGTCAGGAGCGTTTTCCCGAACACCCCGGCGTCGCGGGCGAGGTTCTTGAGTCCCAGCTCCAGGTAGCCCAGGACGAGCCCCAGCACGAGATCCTGGAAGTGCTCCGGAAGCCCGCGCCCCTGAGCCAGCCGGATGAAGGTGGCCGCGGCCTCGGCCTGGGCGTAGGGGGTGGGGAAGGCGTAGGCGTGGATGTCCTCGGTCCTGTTGGGGTGCCAGTCCTCGGGCCATTTTTCCGGGCCGATGCCGGCCTCGTTGAACCCCAGGGTGTCCTGGTCGGTGGGCCAGTAGGGCAACAATGTGTATCGCGGCATCCTTCTATCCCTTTGTGAGCCGGTTCCAGAAAACCTCCGCCAGGCGTTCCTCTATGGCGTCGGCCAGGTCCTTGGTCTTGGCGGTCTTGCCGCTCCGCTGGATACCCTTCCCGAGGGCGTCCCTGACGGCCGCGAGTCGGAGCGCCGACAGGCCTCCGGCGGTCTCCTCGTCCGAAAGGGCCGTTATGAAGGCCGGCGGGTCGGATGGGGGCTTGATGGTCTTCTCCAGGTAGCGGTAGGCGCGCTCCAGCTGGAGCCGGCGGGCGTTCCAGCTCTTGGCGAGGTTTGCGATGAGGTTTTCCCTGTCGTTCTTGTCCGGGGCGTGGTTCTCGATGGTGGCCTTCAAGCCCTCGCCTATGGCCTTGGCGGAGCCGTACCACTTGAAGGCGTTCCTTATCTCCTTCTGCATGTGCTCGCTTTCGAGCCAGCGGTAGAGGAGGGCCAGAAAGTAGCCCTTGTAGTAGTAGTCCCGCAGGGTGGGCTCGTGGGTGAAGCCGGCCGGCTGGTACCACTTCTGGCGGTAGAGCCAGTGGGGGTCCCCGGAGTCGCAGGAAAACGAGTAGACCGCGTGGTTCACCTGGTCCGAGACTCCCAACTCGTCCATCTTGAGTATCCCGTAGGCCGCGATCAGGTGGAAGACGTGTGGAAGCTCGCCCACCTCGCCCTTCTTCACCTCCGCCTTGCCGACCAGGGGGTCCGCCTCGGCGTCCTTGGGCACGCCGATCAGCACCGCGCCCTTGACGTGCCGCAGGGTCTCCACGGAGAAGTACTCAAGGCCGTGGCGCATGTTGCAGTCCAGGAGGTGGTTCGTTATGGCGCCCTCGTCGGCCTTTTCCGGCATCTTGATCCAGGGAAGATAGAAGGTGCCGAAGACCTTGATCCCCGGCTTCTCGTGGGTGAGGCCCGCGATCAGCCGGTGGGTGATGCCGGCGCCGGTTCCGCCTATGAAGGAGCCGGCCACGTACACCGAGTTTTCCATGCTGACGGAGCGGAATATCTCCGACAGGGCCCCCCTCATGGAATACGTGAGCACCGTGGCCCCCACGCTGGGGCGGCCGTACATGCCCTGGTTCAGGTTCAGGCCCGCGTCCTCGGCCGGGAAGAAAAGCTCGAAAAGCTCCCGCTCCTCGGGCGGGGCGTGCCGGGCCAGGAAGAGGTCCTGGAACACGCCCGCCTCCCCCAGCTTGTCCTTGTCGAAGGGCGGATAAAACGTGTCCGCGCCCTCCAGTGGATGCGGGAGGAGGTTCGACACCGTGTAGGTCTGGAGGCGGGTGGCCAGGTTCGACTTGTCCTCGGCGTCGATGATGCGGCCCTTCATGGGGGGAAGGGCCCCCAGGCGGATGAGCCGCGTGATG
>JAKAGN010000431.1 GCA_021815525.1 Deltaproteobacteria bacterium | reverse complement strand
CGATCTCAGCTCCGCCCGGATCGCCGCCGGGCAGTCCAGGGCCAGGAAGGCCCGCACGGCTTCGCCTGTGGCTTCGCGCTCCGCCATGATTTCCTCAACAGCCGAAAAAGGCCCCGGGGCCGTAACCTATCAAAACCAATACGATAATCACAAGATAGATGGCGGCCGCGGCCATGATCCCGGCCATAACGTCGTCGGCCACTATGCCGAAGCCGCCGCGGAACCTGCGGTCGAGGTAGCCCACGGGCCAGGGTTTCAATATGTCGAAAAAGCGAAAGGCCACGAAGCCCGCCAGAAAAAAGAACCAGTGCCGGGGCATGAGGGCGAGCGCCGTGCAGTAACCGGCGATTTCGTCGATCACTATGCAGCCGGGGTCCTTCTGCTTCAAGATCATGGCGGCGCGCTCCGACACCACCACCGCGAAGAGGCACAAGAGGAAAACGGCGGCCGGCCTCACGACCAACGGCAAAAACGAAAAAACGTACGCGAGCGGTATCCCTAAGAGCGTCCCAAACGTTCCCGGCGCATACCGGACATTTCCTATCCCCATTCCCGTGGCCCAGAAAAGGGCCTTTTCTCCACTCGTGCTCATGGCCCGTCCTTACAACCGGCACCATGCGATGTCAAAGAAAAACAAAAATTGTGCCTCCGGCCGGGAAAGGCAAAAGCGCCACAGGCTTCCGGGGAGACTACGTCCCCCCGGACCCCCGATAATCGCTTCGCGTGCTGCGCACGCTCCGCCGTTTTTGGAGGGCTTCGCATCCCGGCGGTCAACACCCGCCAAGCGGACGAGGGGCCTTACAGCCCATTTGCCAAGGCCTGCCAGGCTCAAAAGGACGATTTTTCGCGCCATTCCTGGCATAGACGATGCTGGAGGCGAGGATGTACACCAAAAATTGTATAATTTAAGTCTGTTGTAACCATAGCGTTCAAAAAATGAACGCTTCGGGCAGCACGGCGCACATTTGCGGCGAAAGCGTTCATTTTTTGAACGCTGCCATCCCAACTACCCGTAAGCAAATCATTTTAGCCTTCACCGCGTTAGCGGATCCTGTGCGGCCGGGCGAAAGGCCCCTCTTCGGGCTGACGATTGCCGGGCGGTAGGATGCTGAACTCATTCTCCAGCGTGAAGCCATGCCAAACGCCGACCAACATGAAGGCTGGCGGAAAACGATGAAATGCAAGGCGCGCAAGCGAGCGGCGAAGGGAGCGTATAGTTCATACGTGACCGAGCCGCGAGGCGACGCGCAACGCAGCAGTTCGCGTTTTCCGCCAGCCTTCACTGCGGCGGGATCAGCACCTCGCGTGGCTTGACGCCGTCGGAGGGGCCCACGAGGCCGTCCTTTTCCATGCGTTCGATGATGCGGGCGGCGCGGTTGTAGCCTATGCGGAGGCGGCGCTGGATCATGGAGATGGATGCCTGGCGGGTTTCGGCCACCACGGCAACGGCCTCCTCGAACTTTTCGTCGTAGGCCTCGTCGTCGCCCTCGTCACCGTTGCCGTTCCGTTCGAGGCTTTCGGTCACCGAGATGTCGTAGACGGGTTTTCCCTGGTCCTTGACGAATTTCAGGAGGCGGCCAAGCTCGTCGTCGGAGATGAATGCGCCGTGCATCCGCTGGAGCTTGCCCACGCCGGGGGGCATGAAGAGCATGTCGCCGGCCCCCAGGAGGCTTTCGGCTCCGTTGGAGTCGAGGATGGTGCGGCTGTCGATGCGGGAGGAGACCTGGAAGGCCATGCGGGTGGGGAAGTTGGCCTTGATGGTGCCCGTCAAGACGTCCACGGAGGGCCGCTGGGTGGCAAGAATCAGGTGGATGCCGCAGGCGCGGGCCATTTGGGCCAGGCGCATGAGGGCGGTTTCCACGTCCTTTGACGCCACCATCATGAGGTCCGCCAGCTCGTCGATGACGATCACCACGTAGGGGAGGGGCTTCAGCTCGGGCGGCTCGGGGCGTGAAAGCTCGCCGGAGTCCTCGGGGTCCATGGGGCCGGAGTCATCGGGGTCCGGTTCCGTGGCGCTGCGCAGGCGTTCCTCCTCGAGGCGGCGCTCGCGTTCGGCCTCGCGCTTGGCGGATAGCTGCGCCACCTTCTGGTTGAAGCCTAAGATGTTGCGCACGCCCAAGGCCGCCATGGCCTCGTAGCGGGCCTCCATCTCCTTCACGGCCCAGAAAAGCGCGTTGGTGGCCTTTTTCGGGTCGGTCACCACCGGGCAGATCAGATGGGGTATGCCGTCGTAGGTGGCGAGCTCGATCCTTTTGGGATCGATCATGACGAACTTCACCTCGTCGGGGGAGCCCTTGTAGAGGAGGCTTGCGATCATGGCGTTAAGCGCGACGGACTTGCCGGAGCCGGTGGCGCCGGCGATCAAAAGATGCGGCATTCGGGCGAGATCGCTTACCGTGGGGATCCCCACGATGTCCTTTCCAAGGCACACGGTGAGCTTGGACTTGGCGCGGGAGAACTCGGGAGCCGCCACAACCTCCTTGAAGCCCACCAACTCCCGCACGGAGTTGGGGACCTCGATTCCCACTGCGGCCTTGCCGGGAATGGGGCCCACGATGCGGACGGAGAGGGCGCGCAGGGCCAGGGCCAGGTCGTTTTCGAGGCTCGTTATCTTGTTGATCTTGACCCCGGCCGCGGGCTCGTACTCGTAGGTGGTGATGACGGGGCCGGGGGAGACCTCCACCACGTGGCCGCGCACGCCGAAGTCCTCCAGCTTTTTTTCCACGAGCCGGGCCTGGGCCGTGAGGTTTTCCTTGTCCACGGATTCAGGGCGCGGCGGCGGATCGTCCAGGAGGGAAAGGGGCGGCATGACGTAGGCGCGCTCCTCCGCGGCCAGGGTCCCGGCTGGAGGGAGGAAGGAGTCGCCGTTTTCGTCGGGCGGGTCCTCGCGGAGAGTTGGCCTGGGCCGTATGCGCGGGGCCTTGCGGGGCGGCGGCCCTGGCGGCGCAGGGGCGTCGCCGGCTTCGTCCGGGGCCGGGGCGGGGTCGGGCTCGATCACGGGGGGAGGCTCATCGGGTTCGGCCTCCCGTATCCATTCCGGCTCCTCCGGGACCGGCTCGGGGGCCGGGTCTTCGTCCCGCTGGGGCAGGGCCCCGAAGGGTTTCCTGCCGCCGTTGGCCGCCTTGCCGTTG
>JAKAGN010000430.1 GCA_021815525.1 Deltaproteobacteria bacterium | reverse complement strand
GGAGGGGGGGCGGGGGGAGGGGAAACCCTTTTCCGCGAAAAGGGTTTCCCCTCCCCCCGCATTCCGCGCCCGGGTCTTCCTCAGCGTCCCTTCGCCGCAGGCGCCGGGCGGGGCGCGGGAAAGGGCAGGAGCCGGTCCGCCCGGATCTTTTCCAGCACCTCCGAGGCGATGACGGCGTCGCCCCGGGCGCTGGTGTGGGCGTCCACGGGAAAGAGGTAGAGGCGGGAGACGTCCGTTTCCCGCTCGAAAACCTCCGTCATGTCCAGAAAGGGGATTCCGAAGCCGCGGCAGAGCCCCGACAGCACCCGGTTGGTGTTTTGCATGGGGGGGTTGAAGAGCTGGGCCGCGTCCGGCACCAGCACCACCAGGAGCTTCGCGCCCGAGCCCGTGACCGCCGCCTGGAGGCTCGCAAGGTTCTGGGAGAACACCGCCACCTTGCCCGCGTCGGTAAGGAATGAGCGGTTCAGGCGGTCGAAGTGCTCGCGGCGGCGCTCCACCGTGCGGATCCAGTCCACAGTGAGGAAGCGGAGCCGGTTGGCGAACTGGGTGTAGACGTTCACGATGAAATTGTAGAGGTGGCTACGCGTGGCGCCTTCCACCGCCGGCTTGCGGTACTCCTTTATGCGGCCCGAAACCGCCTCGTCATAATAATGCCTGACGCACTCAGGGTTGTTGCAGCCCTCGGCGTCGTCCATGAAAAAAAAGTAGATGACGAGGTCCGGCTGGTAGCGGACGCCTTTGTCCTTGAACCAGGTCAGGCTCTGGTAGAGGTTGTAGCCGATGACCCCGCCGTTCACCACGTCCGCCGGAAGCCCCCGGCCCCTTAAGAGCCCTTCGAGCCGCCGCACGTATGTCTCCTGCGCGGGAAGCCCCATGCCGAAGGTGAAGGAGTCGCCCAGGGCCACCACCCGGACCACGCCCGGCGGCTTTTCGATGGGCCGCTCCCGGTCACGCAGGCCCTGCGAGTTGACGGAAACCTCGTAGCGGGAGGCCGCCCGGCCCGAAAGCCCGGGGATGAGCTCGTAGCCAAGGGTGGGCGAGGGCCGCCGCCAGGCCGAAAGCGCGGGCCGGTCCGCCAGCGGCACGGGAAGGACCCGCAAGAGCCCCTCGGCCAGGAGGCCCGCGAAAAGAATGGAGGAAAGGAAGAGGGCCAGGTTCTTTTTTTCGAGGCTCAGGCAAAAGCGCACGAACACGAGCCCGAAGAGGATGGCCAAGGGCTTTCCGGGGTCGGAGGCCGAAACGTGCACGCCCAGGAAGTCGAACTCGAAAAGGTCCCCGCCCCGCCACAGCGTGGCCAGAAACAAAACGGCGTAGGCCAGGACCCCGGCGTTAAGGATCCACTCGGCCGCTCCAAGGGCCTTTCGAAGCCTTGCGCGGGCGCTCAAGAGGCCTCCCCGGGCCGGGCCGCGGGGCCCGGCGCGTAACGGTGGGCTATGGGGTAGCGCCTGCCCTCGCCGAAGGCCTTGGGGGTTATCCGAAGGCCAACGGCCGCCTGGCGGCGCTTGTACTCGCTCCTTATAAGGCGCCTCACCACGTCCCTAACCACGGGCTCGGGAAAGCCCAGGGCCGCGATCTCCGCCACGTCCCTCCCCTCCTCCACGTAGAGGTGGACAATGGCGTCCAGCACCTCGTAGGGGGGCAGGTCGTCCTGGTCCTTCTGGTCGCTCTTAAGCTCCGCGGAGGGGGCCTTCCGGATGATGTTTCCGGGGATGATCTCCCGCTTCCTGTTGATGTAATCGGCCAGCTTGTAGACCGTCACCTTGGGGACGTCCGAGATCACCGCGAGCCCGCCGCACATGTCGCCGTAAAGGGTGCTGTAGCCCACCGCAAGCTCGCTCTTGTTGCCGGTGGAGAGCACCAGGGCCCCGGTCTTGTTGGAAAAGGCCATGAGTATCATGCCCCGGACGCGGGCCTGTACGTTCTGCTCCACGAGCGTCGGCTCGCCCTTCTGGCAGATGCCCGGCAGGTTTCCCAAAAAGGCCTCGAAAAAGGGCGCGATGGGGATCACCCGGTAATCGACGCCAAGGTTGGCGGCGAGGCTTTCGGTATCCGAAAAGTTGTCCCGGTGGGTAAACACCGAGGGCATGAAAAGGGTGCTGACGTTTCCGGGCCCAAGGGCCGCAGCCGCGACGGCGGCGGTCACCGCCGAGTCTATGCCGCCCGAAAGCCCTATGACGGCGGAGCGGAAGCCGCATTTTTCAACGTAGTCGCGGGTGCCCATCACAAGGGCCGAGAAAAGGGCCGCCGTGTCGCTCTCCGAGACCGGGTGGATGTCCCCCGCGCCGCTTTCCGCGTCGAACACCACCAGGTCCTCGGCGAAATCCGCCGCCGCCGCCGCCAGGCGCCCGGTGGCGTCGTGGGCCGTGGACGCGCCGTCGAAGAGCACGTGATCGTTTCCGCCCACCTGGTTCGCGTAGACCGCCGCCACGCCGTACTTGCGCGCCAGGTGCGAGAAAAGGTCCCGCCGCTGCCGGTACTTGCCGGCGTGGAAGGGCGAGGCCGCAACGTTGATCAAAAGGTCCGCCCCCTCCACGCAGAGGGCCTCCACCGGGTCCCACGAGTAAAGCCTGCGCGGAAAAAAATCCGCGTCGTTCCAGGCGTCCTCGCAGATGGAAAGCCCGATCCGCCTGCCCTTGTAGAAAAAGACCTCGGCCTCCGCGCCGGGCCGGAAGTATCGGGTCTCGTCGAAAACGTCGTAGCTGGGCAAAAGCCGCTTGTGGACGCCGTGCAGAATCTCCCCGTCCTCGAAAAGCACCGCGGCGTTGGCAAGCGGCAATCCTCCGCCGTCATCGAGCCTTTCCGGGTATCCCAGGATGACGCCTATGCCCCTGATCTCCGACACGAGCCCATCCAGGGCTTTCCGGCACCCGTCCAGAAAATCCCCGCGCTCCAGAAAGTCCCGCGGCGGATACCCGCAAAGGCAAAGCTCAGGAAAGACCGCCAGATCGCAGCCCAGCTCCTTGGCCCGCGCGCATTCGCGCCGGATTTTTCCGGCGTTTCCGTCAAAATCCGCTATGACGGGATTTATCTGCCCTATGGCGATTTTCATGTCGCTCCGATTCCATGAAGGTATTGCGGGGGAGGGGGAAAACCTTTTTTCAAAAGGTTTTCCCCCTCCCCCGCACCCCCTCCCCTTTTC
>JAKAGN010000030.1 GCA_021815525.1 Deltaproteobacteria bacterium | reverse complement strand
TTACCGTGTGGCAGGCGCTTTCCTACTTCGCCCTGGCCCAGGAGGTGCCCCGGCGCGAGGTGGGGCTTCGGGTGACGCGGGTTTTGGAGGCGGTGGACCTTTTCGGCAAGGCGCGCGAGCGGGTGGGCGGGCTTTCCCGGGGTATGCGCCAGCGCATGGCCCTGGCCCAGGCCATGATACACGACCCGCCCATACTGCTTCTGGACGAGCCGGCCTCGGGCCTGGACCCGGAGGCCCGGAAGTCGCTTTCGGACCTTCTGGTGAGCCTTAACGCCGAGGGCAAGACCATCCTGGTGTCCTCCCACATCCTGGCCGAGCTGGACGAGTACGCCACGGACCTTCTCATCATAAGGAACGGCAGGCTGGTGGCGAACCTGGAGGAGGAGGACGCGGCCGTAGCGCGGACCATCCACGTGGGCATACTCTCGGCCGGCGACGGGGTTGTGGAGCGCGCCCGCGGGCTTGCCGGCGTCACCCGGGTGGAGCTTTCGGGAAAGCGCCTGACGCTGGGCTTTTCCGGCCAGGAGGAGGACTACCCCGCGCTTCTTTCGGCGCTTCTTTCGGCGCAAATCCCCGTCGTGAGCTTCTACGAGGAGCGGGGAGGGGTGCAGGAGCAGTACTTGAAGACCATGAACCACTTGAAAAAGGGCGCCTGAAGGCGAACCGTCCTCAAGGAGTAAGGATGCTCACGGACAACCCGGAGTTCCGGCGCAACCTCTGGCTCTCGGCCACGCCCGGCGTGCTCGCCACGGTGCCCCTCGTCACGGGCGCCATCTTCCTCACGGTGGGGGTGATGACGAAGGACTACGCGGATTTCATGGGCGCCATGTCCTATATCTGCATACTGGGCCTGTCGGTCACGCTTCTCGTGGTGGGGGCCAAGATGATGAGCGACTCCCTGGCGGGCGAGGTCACGGCCCGGACCTGGGACAGCCAGCGCATGACCTCCCTCTCGCCGGGGCGCATGACGGCGGGAAAGCTCTTCGGCAGCACCATCCTGTGCTGGTACACGGCGGCGGTCCTCGTCCCCTTCTTTCTGTGGGCCGCCTCGGAGCGCGGCTTTCTGGACCGGGGCGTCATTTTCGTGGTGAACACGATCCTCTCCGGCGTCTTGATCCAGGCCGTGTGCGGCATCGCGGTTCTCGCCGAGATGCGGCGCGCGCCCCAGGGGATGGGGATAAAGCACTCGGGGCTCTACCTCATAATCGGCGTGATTTTTTTGGTGCAGTCGCTTCCAAGCGCGTTCAACTTTCTGGAGCCCAACATGCGCATGGGGGAGGGGATACTCAAGTGGTACTCCATAGAGTTTCCGGCCGGCACCTTCCAGATGCTCTCCTACGCGGTTTTCGCCTTCTGGGCCGTGTACGGCCTTTACCGTAACATGCGGGTGGAGCTTCTCCACGAAAACGGCCCCTGGGCCTGGGTCTTCTTCGTCCTGACCTGCATGGTCTACACCGGCGGCTTCGGGGTGGAGGACAACGTCCCCTTCCGGGTATCGGCCTATAACGTGTTCTTCCTGGCCTTCGTCACGGCGGCGTCCTGGACCTATCTCATGGCCTTCTCGGAGCCCAAGAACCCCGTGGACGTAAAGTCGCTCCTGGAAAAGTACCGCGAGGGGGACCTCGTGACGTTCTTCCGGCGCATCCCCCGCTGGATACTCTCGCTCGCCCTGGCGGCCCTGGCCTGCCTGGGCGTCCTCGCCTTCTTCCCAGCATACACCCGGGACTACGGCCTGTCCTTCCTGGCCGGCGCAGGGCCGTTGCTGGCCCTTGCCATCCTCGTGTTCATGGTACGGGACATCGGCATAATCTTTTTCTGGTACATGAAGCCCAATCCCCGGCGGCCCGACGTGGCCATCGTGGTGACCTTCCTGGTGGCTTACGGAATACTGCCCCTTGTGGTTTCGGCCGGCGGCGAAAGCACCAAGGCCCTGGGTATGTTCATGCCCGTTCTGAAGGGCCCGGCGGTCTTGAGGCTGGTTCCGGCCCTTGTCATGGCCGCCGGCGCATGGTGGCTCGCCCTCAAACGCTTCAAGGCGCTTATCGCCCCGAACAAGCTTCCGTACTCTACGTTTGTCTGATGGGCTCGACGGTGGAGACGGGGACCCAGCCGCGCTTGTCGGCGGACAGGTGAACGAGGCGGAAGCCGGATTCCGTGCGCTCGCTTTCCACCAGGGTCCCGGCGTGAAGCTCGAACAGGACCGTTTCCTGGGGGCTGGGGCCGGAGCGGACGGCGGTTTTTTGGGCGGTCACCACGCAGGTCCGGTCGGTGCGGACGTTCCATTCCTTGACGCAGGCGAAGAACCCGGCGCTGATCCAGGCTATTCCCAGGGCCGCCGCCAGGTAGTAGGTCCATTCGCCGCGGACCTTGAGCCTAAGGGCCAGGGCCGGGAAGAAAAGGGCGTTCACCGCGGCGAAGAACCAGAAGATTTCGCGGTCGGTGAAGTTGTCCAGGAAGCCGCCCAGGGAGACGCCCCCGGCGTCTTCGGCGTCGGTGCTGTCGGCTCTTTTGTCGAGGGCGAAGGCCAGGTTGAAGGCCAGGTCCCTGTCGCGGGGCATGGAGAGGCGCGCGCGTTCGTACTGGAGGATGGCGTCCCCCAGGCGGTTCATGCGGAAGTAGGTGTTTCCCAGGTTGTAGTGGACGTCGCCGCCGGCCGTTCCCGAGCGGATCAGCTCCTCGTACTTTTTCGCAGCGGCCGGAAAGTCGCCGTTCTTGTAGTCCTGGTTGGCGGAAAAGAACAGGGCCTGGTTGGGCCCGCCCGCGGCCCGGGCGGCGGAGGGCGCGAGGAGGGCGGGAAAGAGCAGCGCCGCCAGTATGGCCGCCTTGAATTTCATGGCTTTCTGATCGCCTTGTCGAGTTTCTTGACCGTGTTTAATAGCTCCTTCCGGTTCTCGGCGGTGAAGGCCTCCGGAGCCCGGGAGAAGACCGCGGCGGTGAGGTCCGTGAGCTGCCGCCGGAAAAGCGCCGCGGTCTCGGCCGGAACGCCGCGCGCGGCGAGCATGGCCTCGGCCTCGGCGGGCGTGGGGCTGCCGCCTTCGAGGCCCAGGCGGGCGACGAGGAACGCGCTTGCGGCCTTCAGGACCCCGTCGAAATCCTCGGGCGGCAGCCTTTTCACGGCAGAGACGAAGACGTGGGCCGCCTTCCGGCCGCGGTTGTTGAGGGCCTGGAGCGCCGAGCGCCGGTTCACGCGCCGCAGGAGGAGCGAAATCATGAGGGGCAGGAGCGGGAGCGCAAGGGCCGCGGCGTACAGGGACGCCGGGGTCCGCCCGGCGGCTATGGCCCCGGCGTCCTCGTGGATGGTCTGGATGTCCCGGGTGAGGAGGGACACCTCGCGGCCCGTCCGGGTGGCGCCCGGGGGCCCGGCGATGACGGCGGCGCCCGCGCGCCCGTCGCCGGGGCGCACGGAAAGGGTCGCGGCCGGGGTTTTTTCGGTGCGGTAGAGGCCGGTTTCCGGGTCCAGGAAGGAGAGCGAGAAGGGGGGCAGGGACACCGTGCCCGCGGCCTGGGGCACCAGGACCCATTTCATGGTCTTTTCGCCCCGGGTGCCCTCGGAGAGCGGGGTCTTCTTGAAAAGCGGCTGGTCCGGGTACACCTTTACGCCGGGCAGGTCCGGCAGGTCCAGGTCCGGCAGCAGGCTCACGTTGCCCCGGCCCTTCATGGTGACCGTGAGGGTCGCGGCCTCGCCCGCCTTTAAGGAGGCCGGCGAAAGCTCGGAGGAAATGGTGAAGCGGCCCACGAGACCCCCGAAGTCGGCGGGCCTGTTTTTTACCGGGAAGTCGGACACCGTAAGGGTGAGCGGCGCGGTTTCGGTTTCCAGCATCCGGGTCTGGCGGAAGGAGAAGCCCGGGAAGTTCATGTTGGGGAACATCTGGCCGAAGGGGTTGTCGTCCGGCGAGGGCGGGCCCGTGACGGGCACGTTCAAGGGTATCGGAGGTATGCGGTAGGTTCCGGCCTTCCCGGCCACCACCGCGTAGGACGCCTCGGTGACGCCGTAAACGCGGCCGCCTATGGAAACCTCCCGGTCCGTGGAGTCGCCCATTGGCGAGAAGGTCAGGTCCGGGACGTCCGGCAGCGAGAGCTCGATTTTGTCCGCCAGGGGCGCCTCGTGGTAGATGGAGAGCCGGAAGACAAGCTCCTGGCCGGGATAGCCCTTCCTGGCCAGAAAGCGCGCCCGCGCGAAAACCGGTCCGTGGACGCCCGAGTCGTCCGCGGCGCTTGATCCCGGGTCCTGGCGCACCAATACCGTCACCGCGTTGGAGCGCAGCTGGGCGCCGTCCGCCGTGACCTGCGCGGGGCCGATGGTGAACTCGCCGGTGCGCTTGGGGCTAAGCCGCCAGACGTAGGTGACGGAGGCGGAGAAGCTCCCGTTAATCAGCTCGAAGCGTTTCGATGGGCCGACGACCTGGACCGAGAAGGCCCCCGAGGCGCCCGGAAGGGAGACGTCCGAGACGTCGGTGGTGCCCGAGATGGAAAGCTTCAAGACGATCTCGTCCGTTACGAAGGCTTCGCTGCGGTCGGCGGAAAGCACGGCCGTCGCGTCCGCCCGGGCGTGGCCCGGAAGCAGAAAAAGGAGGGCCGCAAGAAGCGCGCACAGGGGCGGTATCCGGGCCGCGCGGCCGGATGCGCCTTTATTGTATAGGGCTTTTTTCACCGTCATGGTCTAGCCCCGCTCACCAGTCCTTGCCCGAGCCCGGCCTGCCGCCCTGGCCGGCCAGTTCCCGGAAAATCAGGGCGGGGTCCTCCCGCACGTTGTCCACCAGCGCCGCGGCGCGCAGGCGCTCCATGCGCTTGGGGTCCACGGTCCTCACCCTGCCCTGGTCGCCGCCCTTGTTTTGCGCGCCCTGGGCCGCAAGCCGCCCGGAAAGGTCCTGGGGCTTGGCGTCACGGGGGCGGGCGCCCTGCATCTGCTGCCCCTGCTGCTGTTGCCCCTGCTGCTGTTGCCCCTGCTGCTGTTGCCCTTGTTGTTGCTGTCCCTGCTGTTGCTGGCCCTGCTGTCCCCCGGCTTGCTGCTGCTGGCCATCCTGGGGCGAGCCTTTCTGATCCCCGGGCTTTTTTTCGCCGTCCTGCGGCTTGCCGCCGTTTTCCCCCTGCCGGCCGTCCTTCTTTTCGTCGCCCGGCTTGCCTTCCTTGCCGCCGTCCTTGCCTTTTCCGCCCTTGCCCTGGTCCTTCTTCCCGCCGTCTTTTCCGTCCTTGGGGTTGGGGCACTGGCCGCCCTCCTGCTCCTTCTTGGCCTGGGCCGCGCGCCAGAGGGCAAGCTGGAAGTTGGCGCGGGCGTCGGGGTCGCCGGGCTTTTCCGCCAAAGCTTTCTTATAATAATCGGCGGCTTTTCCGTAGTCCTTTTTTTCGAAGGCGGCGTTTCCAAGGTTGTAGGCGCTGCGGTAGCGCACCTCCGGGTCCTCGGAGCGCGCAAGGGCGCTTTCGAGGGCGGCATCCGCGGCCTTGGCGTCTCCGGCCTTCATGGCGGCCACGCCCCGGTTGTAGCGGTAGCGGATTTCCCGGGGATGGGCCATGTCGGCCTGGGCGAAGGCCTTGGCGGCCTCGGCGTAGCGCCCCGCCCGGTAGAGGGCGAAGCCGTCCTCGCCGGCCAGGGCCGGGGACGCGGCCGCCAGGCCCATGAAAATGATACCGGCCGATACCAACAGTTGAAGATGACAGCCTGGCAAAAAACGATGAAACGCAAGGCGCGCGAAAAGCGAACGAGGGGGCGTACTTCTCGTACGTGACCGAGCTTCGCTTGCCCGCGCAACACCGCGGTTCGCGTTTTTGGGCGGGCCGTCAAAGAGGCTTTTCACGGAGCACCCCCTCCAGAAGCAGCAGGATGAAGGAGATGAGCACGAAGATGTAGAAGCGCTCCTCCCGTATGGTCATCTTGCCGCTCTTGAGCGTTGACTTGTGCGTTTTTTGCAAAATGCCCTCGAAGTAGACGCGGTCTAGGTCGAGGTCCCCGTCCACGGCCCTTGCGTAAACCCCGCCCGTGGTCCGGGCGATCTTTTCCAGGCCCGCCTCGTCCAGGCGGCTTAGCACCATGCGGCCGGAGGCGTCGGACTCGTAACCGCCCTCGCCGCCCGGAACCGGCCCGCCCGAGGGGTCGCCGATGCCGAACACGAATATCTTGACGCCGGCCTTGGCGGCCCGTTCGGCGGCCTCCAGGCCCTTGCCCTCGTTGTCCTCGCCGTCGGTTATGAGGAGGATGACCTTGTCGGCGGAGCTTTTTGGGTCGAAGGCGGCCGAGGCCGTGTCGATGGCGGCGCCCAGGTCGGTGCCCGCGGAGGGCACCGCGTCCGGGGTGATCTGGGAGAGGAACATGTCCACGGCCCCGTAGTCGAGGGTGAGGGGGCAGAGCAGAAAGGCGCTTCCGGCGAAGACCGTGAGCCCAAGCCGGTCGCCCGAAACGACCCTCATGAGGTCCGCGGCCTCCCGCTTGGCCCGCTCCAGGCGGGAGGGCTTCACGTCGGAGACCAGCATGCTGCGGGAGACGTCCAGGGCCATCACGATGTCCACGCCCTGGCGGCTCACGTCCTGGAGCTTCTCCCCCCACTGGGGGCCCGCAAGGGCGAAGACCCCCACGACGAGCGCCGCGGCCGCGAGCGTTCCCCTGACCGCAGCGCGGGTGCGGCTCTCCAGGGGCGCCAGGCGCTCCATGAGGTGCGGATCCGCCAGGCGCATGGCCTCCCTGCGGCGCTTGCGGAGCGACACCACCTGGGCGAAGACGAGCAGCGGAAGGGTCCAGAGGAAGTGGAGGACCCAGGGATGGGCGAAGGTCATGGGAGAGCCCTCCGGGCCGCGGCGGGAATTTCCAGGAGCGCCAAAAGGAGCGCCGGGATGAGGAAGATGGGGAACAGCTCGTGGTACTGGAAGAACTCCTTCACCTTGACCTTGCTCTTTTCGGCCTTGTCGATGTCGCTGTAAATGCCCGAAAGGGTCTCGGTGTCCCCGGCGTAGAAGTAGCGCCCGTTTCCGATGGCGGCGATGTCGCGGAGAAGCGGTTCGTCGAACTCCACGTTCTGGTACACCAGCTGGTCCCCGAAGAGCCCCGGCACCCGGAAGGGCACCCGTCCGTGGGTGCCCACGCCGATGGTGTATATCTTTATACCCAGGGCCGCCAGCGCCGAGGCCGCGTCCCGGGCCGCGAGGGTTCCGGCGTTCTGGCGGCCGTCGGTCAAAAGGATCACTATCTTGGTGGGCGCGGCCACGGCCTTCATGCGCTTTCCGGCAAGGGCCAGGGCGTCGCCGATGGCGGTGGTGTCGCCCGCCACCCCCACCGAGAGCCGGTCGACGAGCGACAGCAGGAGCCCCTTGTCCAGTGTGAGGGGGGCCTGGGTGTAGGCCTTGGTTCCGAACACCACGATGCCCATGCGGTCGTGCTCGCGCTTTTTGACGAACTCGTGAAGCACCTTCTTGACGGCCGTGAGGCGCTCCACCGAGCGGCCGTTGATGGAAAAATCCATGCCGCTCATGGAGCCGGAGGTGTCCACGCACAGCATGATGTCCACCCCCGAGTCGGAGACCTCCCGGGAGAACGTGTAGCTCTGGGGCCGGGCCGCGGCCAGCACCAGGAGCGAGAGGACCGCGGTGCGCAGGAAAAGGGGCGCCCGCGCCCGCCATCGGGTGAAGGGATCGGAAAGCCCGGCCAGGTCCCCGGCCGCGGGGAATGTGACGGCCGCGGGCCTCGCCGCGAGCCTCCAGGCCAGAAAGGCCGCCACCGGCAGGAGCAGCAGGAAAAGCTCGGGGTAGGCGAAGCGGTAGCTCATGGCGCGGCCTCCGGGGAAGCGCCCGGCGTTTCGGGCCTGGGCCTCGTGGCCTCCACGTAGGAGCGGACAAGGGCGATCTGGCGGCTGCGGTCGTCTTGGCTTAAAACGAACTCCGCGAACTTGGCAAGGTCCGTCTCCCTGAGGACCGGCAGGAGCCCCCGGTCCTCCTCCAGCACGGATTTCTGGGCGATCTCCTCGGTGGTCATCTCCACGGCCGGAAAACCCCGCAGGCTTTCCATGTAGGCCCTAAGGACCAGCGAGATGCGGAAGGCGGAGTCCTTGGGACGGAGACCTTCCTCGTTCTCCAGGGCCGCCAGGGCCGCCAGCGCCGTCTCGTGGGGCGGAATCCTTATGATGGTTTCGAGGCGCGTCCTCCGCCGCCTGAGGTAGCGCAGGAGGCCGAAGCCGGCGGCCGCGAGGAGGGCCGCGGCGAGGGCCGGAACCAGCCAGCGCCGCCAGGGAAAGCCCACCCGGAGTATGTCCTTTGCGGGCCTGGGGGACTGGGCCGCGGGGTTGGAGGCCAGCTGCGTGGTGACCGAGACGGCCGCGGGCTCGCTCTTGAAGGTCCCCGGTTTGCCGTCCTTCCCCGTGAAATCGAGGGTCAGGGCGTCCACCCGGAAGCTTCCCAGGCTGTCGGCCAGAAGCGAAACCTCAAGCCCGCCCTCGGTCCTTTTCACCGAAAGGGGCGGGCTCGAAAGGCCCCGCACCGTGATGGGCTCCGCCAGCTTGGCTCCTTCCGGAAGCGAAAAGGAGAGGTCGAGGCGGGCTTCGTCTCCGGCCGCCACGGATTTTTGGGCGAAGCGGGCCTTCATGGGAAGCGCGGGCGCGGGCTTTCCGGCGCCGTCAGCCAGGGCCGCCGCCCGCGGGAGGATCAGGGCCAGAAGAAGCGCGGCCGCAAGCCACGCCGCTTTTTGTCTGCCGCACGCCCTCATCGCCTTGTCTCCCTCTTGCGGAAGTACGCGGCCAGGGGCTCCACGATGGATTCCATGCCGGTGGAAAGCTCCACCACCGAGATCCCCGAGCGGGCGAAGAGCTTGGTGAACTCGCTTTCGCGGGCCTCGGCCCGGGCGGCGAACCTGGCCCTCACGCGGCGGCTCGACGTGTTCACCACGGTGAGGTAGCCGGTCTCGGGGTCGCGGAGGTACGCCAGGCCCACGTCGGGGAGGATTTTTTCGGCCGGGTCCGAGAGGCGGATCACGGTCAGATCGTGCTTCCGGGCCGTGAGGGAAAGGGCCGTGGCGAGCCTGTGGTCCGGGCCGGGCACCAGAAAGTCCGAGATGAGGAACACGATGGCCCGCCTTCTCACCACGCGGTTCACGTAGTCCAGCGCCGCGCCTATGTCGGTGGCGCCGGCGGCCTTCCTTGCGAAAATCTCCCGGATCATGCGCCACACGTGGCCCGGGCCCTTGCGGGGCGGGATGAAACGGTCCACGCCGCCCGAAAAGAGGAGCGCGCCCACCTTGTCGTTGGTGCGCACCGCCACGAACCCGAGAAGGCCCGCGGCCTCCGCCGCAACGTCGGCCTTCGGGCGGTTCTTGGTGGCGAAGAGGTTGGAGGCCGAAACGTCCACCATGAGGATCACCGTAAGCTCGCGCTCCTCGGCGTAGACCTTCACGAAGGGCCGGCCGAAACGGGCCGTCACCTTCCAGTCTATGTCCCGCACGTCGTCGCCGTCCTGGTACTCCCTCACCTCCAGGAACTCCATGCCCTTGCCCTTGAAGGCGCTCTGGTACTGGCCCGCGAAGACCTCGTTGGCCAGGTGCCGCGTGCGGAAATGGAACCTCTGGACCTTTCCGATAAGCTCCTTGGGAAGCGGCGCGAGGCCGGACGCCCCCTCCTCCCCCGCCGGGGAGTCCGCCGTCAAGCAAGCTGCGTTGCTTTTTTTTCTGAAAAACAAGGTGTCAGGCCTCCGGCCTTCAAGCTTTTTATGACCCTACGGCAGCTCCGACCCCGGCAGGGCGGCGGAAATCTTCGATTTTGCAGCCTGGCGGAAAACGATGAGCTACAAGGCTAGGCTACAAGCCAATGCAGGGAGCGTAATTCCACCCCAAGAAATCTTCGATTTCTTGGGGACCCCGGATGATTTACGTGACCGGAATTGGCTTTGAAGCGCAACGCAGCAGTTCGCGTTTTCAGACGCCCTGCCCGCTAAGGCACCTCGATCCGCTCAAGAAGTTTCGCCACGATCTCCTCGCCGGTCACGCCCTCGGCCAGGGCCTCGTAGCTGGGGATGATGCGGTGCCGGAGAACGTCCGGGGCCAGAGACTTCACGTCCTGGGGGGTCACGTAGGCGCGGCCGTTGAGGAATGCGTGGGCCCGGGCCGCGGCCGCCAGGTACAGGGACGCCCGCACCGATGCTCCGTAGAGTATGAAGCGGCCGATGGTGAGCCCGAACTGGCCCGGCGCGCGCGTGGCGTGCACGAGGTTTATGATGTAGTCCTGGATCTTCTCCTCCATGTGGATGGCGGCGGCCACCTCGCGGGCCCTTATCACGGAAGCCACGTCCGCCACCGGGGAAATCGCTGCGGTCCCGGCCTCGGCCCGGCGCATGATCTCCTTTTCCTCCGGGGCCGTGGGGTAATCCACCTTGATTTTCAGCATGAAGCGGTCCACCTGGGCCTCGGGGAGCGGATAGGTGCCCTCCTGCTCGATGGGGTTTTGCGTGGCCAGCACCATGAAGGGTGTGTCCAGAGGGAAGGTGTTGCCGCCTATGGTGATCTGGCGCTCGGCCATGGCCTCCAGGAGGGCGCTCTGCACCTTGGCCGGGGCGCGGTTGATCTCGTCGGCCAGTATTATGTTGTGGAAGAGCGGGCCCTTCCTGATCTCGAACTGCCAGGTGTCGGGCCGGAATATCTGGGTGCCCAGTACGTCCGCGGGCAAGAGGTCCGGCGTGAACTGGATGCGCACGAACTCGGCGTGGATGCAGGACGCAAGCGTCTTCACGGCCGTGGTCTTGGCGAGCCCCGGCAGGCCCTCCAGCAAGAGGTGGCCGTCGCACAAAAGGCCTATCAGAAGACGCTCGATCAGGTTCTTCTGGCCCACTATGACCTTCTCCACCTGGGCCGTCACCTCTTTCAAGGTCAGGCTTTCCTTTTCGACTGCAGCGGCGAGCTTTTGAATGTCCATGGGTAAATTTTTCTCCGGCGGTTTTCGTGGCGAGGATGCTTCGGCCTTTTTCGGCGGGGAGGGAAGGGCGAGCCCGCCTTTCCGGGAAAAAAGATTAATTCCGGCCATTCGTTCTGTCAAGCACGCCCTCCACCCTTTCCAAAACAAAAGCGCCCCCGGACGCCGGAGGCAAATTTTTTGCCTTTCGGGGGCGGCGAAAAATTATCTTGACAGGCGGTATGATTCATTTTATTAGTGGTCCGACCACTTGATGGAGGGGCCACCGGTGTTAAGACCCATTCAACGTCAAAGCCTTGCTGACCAAGCCTTCGCGCAGCTTAGGGACCGTATCCTGGAGAACCGCTTCCGGCCGGGCGAGCACCTGCCCTCGGAGCGTGAACTGGCCGACATCCTTGGCATCAACCGCTCATCCGTGCGGGAGGCCTTGAAGCGCCTGGAGCAGGCCCGTCTCATAGACATCCGGCACGGCGAGGGCTCCATCGTCCTCGACTTCCAGAAGAACGCGGGGCTGGATCTTCTGGCGCACCTGGTGGCCCCGGGCGGGAACCTGAACGCCGTGGCGCTGCGCTCCATCGCGGAGGTGAGGCTTCTGATCGCCGTCGAAATCAGCCGCCTGGCGGCGCTGCGCGCCGAAGATCCGGAGATAGCGGCCGCGGCGGAAATCGTGGCCCGCATAGGAAAGCTTGATGAGGACGACCTGGCCTCGCTCCAGGCGCTCGACTTCGAGTTCCATTACGTGTTGGCCCGGGCCGGGCAGAACCTGGCGCTGGTCTTGATCGTCAACTCCATAAGGGACCTTTACGCGGCCTACTCGGAAAGCTTCGCCCCCATGTTCGGGCCTCTGGCCGCCGAGCGGGACCTTTACCGCAAGCTTCTTGCCGCCATCGCGTCCCACGAAACCACTGCGGCCCAGAGCATTTGCACCCGTCTCATCGAAACCGGAAACCGCGCGATCCTGGCGCTTTGCGAGGACGCGGCGGCCCTTTCCCCCCTTAGCGGGCGGGCGACCAACCACGAAAAGGAATAAGTCTCATGGCCAAGCTCAAAGGAAAACGCGTTCTAATCACCGGCGGCGCCCACGGCATAGGCCGCACCATGGCCGGGCACTTCGCAAAGGACGGCGCGGTCCTGATCCTTAGCGACATGGACGCCGCGGGCCTTGCGAAGGTGGCCGGCGAGCTTTCGGCCAAGGGCGCCACCGTCCACACCTACAAGGTGGACATCTCCAAGAAGGACCAGGTGGACAAGATGGCCGCCGACGTCATCGAAAAGTTCGGGGGGCTCGACATCCTCATCAACAACGCCGGCATCGGCCACAACGGCGAGATGGTGGAAACCCCCATCCCCACCTGGGAAAAGCTCATGGCGGTGGATTTCTGGGGCACCCTCTACCACGTGTACGCCTTTCTGCCCTCCATGATCCGGGCCAAGAGCGGCCACATCGTGACGGTGTCCTCGGGCCAGGCCTTCTTCCGCCTGCCCACCTGGGGGCCCTACTCGGTGGTGAAGCTGGCCCTGGGCGCCTTCTCCGAGCTTTTGCGCATCGAGCTTCGGAAGTTCGGCATAAAGGTCACCACCGTCTACCCCTTCATGATCCACACGGGCTTCTACAAGGAGATCGAGGGCGACACCATAGGGTCCAAGGTTTCCATGAAGCTTTTGCCCCTCTACTCCATGAAGGCCGAGACCGTGGGGAAGATCATCTACAAGGCCGTGAAGAAGCAAAAGGCCGTGGAGATGGTGAGCCCCATCAACGCCCTGGGATTCCTCACCCGCTCCCTGCCGCCCGTCTCCAACCTCGTGAGCCACGCGGCCCTGATGTTTCTGGGCAAATCCAAGGAGCACCTTCTGGAAGACGCCAATTTGCAGTAGGGGAAGGGACTTGCGGGGGAGGGAGAGGGGAAACCTTTTATGAATAAAAGGTTCAGCTTGGCTAAAAACGCGATGCGCTGTGTTGCGCGGGCTCTTGCGCTCGGTCACGCGCGATGAGCACGCTACCATCGCGCGCCTTGCGGCTCATCGTTTTTAGCCAGGCTGAAAATCGCCACTTCCCCTCCTTCTCCCCTTCCAAAACACTTTCGGTTATCAGGAAAAGGCTCTTTTCATCCACCGTCATCCATTGCGGCCCGGGGCGGCCGCGCGGCAAGGAAGGAATATCATGGGACGCATCGCGGATTTCCGGAACATGATCGCGGAAAAGAGGCTCGGCTTCGTCATGGACGAGGTCATGAGCGGGCATCACGCCTACGAGAAGGGGCAGGGACCGGCGGGCAAGATC